>NZ_JAWJTF010000358.1:0-1916 GCF_048836525.1 Nostoc sp. CALU 546 | reverse complement strand
TAAAATTCCGTGCAGTTGGAAACCTTGACGGGTAGTGGCTCGTAACGTATGGTTGCCATACTCATCAGCTATTTTATCTAAAGCCAGATATAGCTCTGGCGGTACTAAACCACCCGGATTTTTTGTCCGCAGCATAAACTGGTAATCTTTTTCCTGTCCCTTGGTGCGGTTGTCGCGGTTATCCTGCTGGTAAGAACCGTGAAACTTCAAAAGCTGTACCGCATTTTCAGTAAAATGGGTAGTGTCTTGAAGAATTTCACTTGCTACAGGTTCACGCAAAAAATTACTATTTTCCTTGATTCCTTCTACTTTGGAAGGTTTACGGCTAGCGATGGGGGAAGGAGCAGATTTAACCATTAGACTTGTATAGTATTCTCAATAAAGCATTAAGTAGACGCCGAATCAGCACCCTTCGGCTACTTGATCCCCGGTAATCCGGCCGGAATAATGAGGAATGTTTTAATTTTACCACGGCAAAAGCTGGCTTTGTCAGTGATGTAATACTTAGCAAAACCAGCTTTTGAGGAGTAGTGATTTTTTAGTGCTGAGTCCTGAGTACTAAGTAAAGTATAAACTGACTGAGGACTCAATAATCTTTTATTTGAAGCGATAGCCAATACCACCATTAATGCTAACAGCAGAAGCATCGCTATTTTGGTAAGCACCAATTCCGACTTTGGCATTAGTGTAGACGAGGAAATTGTTAGCAACTTCCGATTCAACACCAGCACCTACCACTACAGAATCTTTGTTACCTATAGGAGTTGCTGAACCATCTTTTTCTACAAAAGAATAACCACCAGTTAAATAGGCGTTAGTTCTATTAGCGATGGGTACATCCACAGAAAGTTCTGGAATAATGGCACTCGTCTGGTCACTCCAGAGGACATTACCGCGTGCAGAAAACGGGGTAGTTCCTAATTTCAAGCGACCTGTGACATTACCACCAAATGTGGCATCATCGTTGATACCTTGTCCGCCACTGGTAACGCCAGCTGCAACACCAGCACCAACATAACTAGCATCAGTACCCTTTTTGGTTTGAGCAGAAGCTTGACCAGCTGATAGAACAAAAGGAGCAACTATTAAGGAAGACAATGCAGAAATTGTCAAGAAAGACTTGAGTAAGCGTTTCATAATTTTCACCAAACTTTGTATTTTTTACTTATATATTCAAGGTCGAAAATCATGCGAGAATGTTCCAAATTATTCTCAAATTTTCTTAAATAACTGTTGTTATTGATGCATAAGGCTTACAGGGTAACTAATACTGGAATTTATAAATGAGTTGTTATAATTAAATTTAAATGTCTTTTCATCTTGGTTATTTAGTCCAAAATAGACGCTTTTAAAACTGTCACAATATTTGGAACTAAAACTAAGTTGGGACATGGCAAATAAAATATCCGGTTAACATTTTTTTGCCGAGCTTTTCACAGATGATGAAAAAGTAGGCTGTAGCATCTGTTGCAACAAGCTATAGAGGGAATCTATAAAGTTAATTTTGAGCAATTCTTGTGGAGATTGAATAATGCTAACCGCTGCAAAAACGTTGTCTGGTCTGATGGGTTTATGTGTCGGTGATGCGTTGGGTGTGCCGGTGGAGTTTACTAGCCGTGCTGAACGAGTAAAATCTCCAGTGACAACAATGCTTGGTTATGGCACATGGAATCAACCACCAGGAACTTGGTCAGATGATAGTTCCTTAAGCTTTTGCTTGGCAGAATGCCTTTGTAGAGGGTATTCGTTGGATGCTATAGCCAATTCCTTCTGGCGCTGGTACAAGGAGGCTTACTGGACTCCCCGTGGCGATGTCTTTGATATTGGTCAAACTACCCACAC
Source organism: Nostoc sp. CALU 546 (assembly GCF_048836525.1). Classification (NCBI taxonomy): domain Bacteria; kingdom Bacillati; phylum Cyanobacteriota; class Cyanophyceae; order Nostocales; family Nostocaceae; genus Nostoc; species Nostoc sp. CALU 546. The sequence goes on along the minus strand of NZ_JAWJTF010000358.1, from coordinate 74 downwards.
AGCAATTATGCGCCTAAAGCAGGGAGTGGTTCCCCATCAGGCGGGCGGTAAAGTTGAAAATAGTAATGGCAATG
>NZ_JAWJTF010000107.1:0-34087 GCF_048836525.1 Nostoc sp. CALU 546 | reverse complement strand
CACTAATCAACGAATCGCACCCATCTCTTTAATCAGGTCGTAACCATGACTAGGATGCTCGGATAACAATTCCAGCAGAATGAACTTGATGTCACCCCGACGAGTCCGATATTCATCTCCCCAACCACGACCAAACATTTCATTGCCAAAGTGTTTCTCATGATGTCTACCATGATGTTTGCCATGTTGAAACCAAGACCTGACAAGCAATGAATCATCTTCGTTAACTCCTGCCCATGCAGGTGTTCCAAAGCGTGACCGAAAATGTCTAAACATAAGTGAATCTCAAATCAACTTTCTCTAATATACGATATATCGGAATATATCACGATATATCGGAATAGAATTTTGATGAAGATTTTTGAAGTGTAAAAGAGATTAGGGACTGAAAAGAGGCAAAGGGGTAGGGTGCTGCTCTTGCTGAGGAGAATGACACTAAGAAAAGCCGCAAAAGCTTGTTCTGACTGATTCTCCGCTTCCAGGCTGGGAATCAGTCAGAAAAAGGACTGTATCTTTTACGAGCGAGAGTAGTCCTGGTAAACACTTGTATTAGAAGTTGCAAGTTGCTAATTTTGCCTCAAGATTTTTTGCTTTGTTAAGGTATAAAATAAGGCAAAGTTTATACTTAATACAAAATACCTTAGCATTTTAAAATACAGGATTAACCCACAATCAAAAAATTTTATCCTAAAATCAAATATTCAGTGAATTTACGTATGCGAATTTAAGTCTTCTCAATGAATAGTAGAATTAGCCCATACAGGAGAAGACAGTGACACTCTTAAACGAAGCTCAAATAGAGCAGCTAAAGGAAATAACCACACACTTGCGACAAGTAAGACAAGAAAAATCCATCCGCATAGAAGAAATAGCCGCTCAAACACTAATTAGAGCAGGTGTTTTGCAAGCTTTAGAAGAAGAACGATTTGAAGAATTGCCTGAGCCTATTTTTGTTCAAGGATTCATCCGTCGCTATGGAGATGCTTTAGGACTGGATGGAAATGCTCTATCGTACACCTTTATAAGCAATGTTGTTCGCCAAGACTCCAATAACAATCATAAAAAGTCAGACAGCAAACCAAATACATACATACCTCTTGTTTTTACCTACATTCTATTATTAGTTGCTGCATCTACTGGTCTTTTATATATACTTAACCCACCACAAATTGCATCTGAATCCGTGACTCCAGAAGTAAATGGTCAACAGTCAATAGTCATTAATCAGTGAGTGGGGGAGATGAGGGAGCAGGGGGAAATGAGGGGGAAATAAGCAGTGTCCAATCCCCAATCCCCAATCCCCAATTTCAAGATATTTGCGGTTTACGCAGATGCCAACTAGTAGATTGCTCATAGGCATGAGCAACCTGAAACAGTAGGTCTTCTCGCAGCACGTTGCCAATTAACTGTAATCCTATCGGTAGTCCCTGATCATCAAAACCACATGGCAAACTTAGACTAGGTAAACCAGCAAGATTCACAGGAATAGTCATTAAGTCAGTTAAATACATACTCAAGGGGTCAGTAGTTTTTTCCCCTGCTTTGAATGCTGTAGTGGGGGATGTGGGACAAACTAACACATCAACCGCGCCAAAAGCCTTTTCAAAGTCTTGCTTAATCAAGGTACGGACTTTTTGCGCTTTTAGGTAGTAGGCGTCATAATAGCCAGCGGAGAGGGCATAAGTGCCAATCATAATCCGGCGTTTGACTTCTGTACCAAAACCAGCGGCACGGGTACGAGTGTACATGGATAGCAGATTATCGGCATCAGGAGCGCGGTATCCATATTTAACACCATCGTAACGAGCCAGGTTTGCTGATGCTTCTGATGGGGCAATTATGTAGTAGGTGGGTAAGCCATAGCGGAAACGGGGACAAGAAATTATGTGAATCTCTGCTCCCAAACTTTGTAGTTGATCTACTGCTTTGGTAACAGCTTGTTCTACTACAGCGTCTAAACCTTCACCAAAAGTTTCTTTAATGATACCAATTCTTAGCTGACCTCTGGGTTTGAAGTCTGGTTTTAAGCTAGCAGCGTAGTTAGGAATGGCAACTTTCAGGCTGGTAGAGTCTTTGGGATCGTGACCTGCGATCGCACTTAATAATATTGCCGCATCTTCTACCGTGTTTGCAAATGGCCCAATTTGATCTAAAGAGGAAGCGTAAGCCACCAAACCATAACGGGAAACTAAACCATAAGTTGGTTTCATCCCCACCACACCGCAGAAAGATGCAGGTTGGCGAATCGAACCGCCAGTATCAGAACCGAGAGCAACTACACATTCTTGGGCCGACACCGCAGCCGCAGAACCTCCCGAAGAACCACCTGGAATTCGTGACAAATCCCAAGGATTAGACGTGACTTGGTAGGCAGAGTTTTCTGTAGAACTGCCCATTGCAAACTCATCCAAGTTGGTTTTGCCTACCATTACCGCCCCAGCATCAGCCAGTTTTTGTGTCGCCGTTGATTCATAAGGCGGCACAAAATTTTCTAAAATCCGGGAAGCGCAGGTGGTGGGAACTCCCTTGGTACACATATTGTCCTTGATACCCACAGGAATTCCTGCTAGCAGTCCAATTTCTTCTCCCGCAGCGATTTTGGCATCCACAGCACCCGCTTGCTCTAATGCCCGTTCTGCCGTCACACACAAAAAGCTGTGCAGTTTCGGCTCTAACGCTTGAATGCGATCTAAAGCTTCTTGGGTAATTTCAACGGCAGAACGTTCTTTCTTAACCAGTTGTTGGTGCAACTCGCGGATGGATGCCATGATTGCTCTCTTTATGACTCACTCAAGTCATTGATTCTAGTACATATTGGTCGATATTGGTATTGCTATTGGGCATTGGGCATTGGGCATTGGGCATTGGGCACTGTTTATTTCTCCCTCATCTCCCCCTGCTCCCCTGCTTCTTCCCCCAGGGCAAACCATCTAATACTAAGCGGATTAATATGTATTGAAATGTGTTTAATAAGTTTAAAAAAGTAGCAAATATATGGCTATTAACTGTCTATTGAATAGTTTACCAAAGTTTTGATATATATTTGCTACTTTTGTGTAAGAGTATAGCAGTGTTTTCTAGTGATATAATTTTGTATTACAAGTACTATTAAGAATACATTTTTTACGATTTTATCAATTAATTAATTTCGTAAAACTTTTTTCAGGGGTAGGGTAGGATGATAAAAATAGCTACACGCAAATATTTAGGCAAACAAAATGTCTATGACATTGGGGTTGAGCGTGACCATAATTTTTCGATTAAAAATGGCTTAATAGCTTCCAATTGTTTCAATAAATCCCATTCAACAGCTTATGGTTATGTAACTTATCAAACAGCATATTTAAAAGCTAATTACCCATTGGAATATATGGCGGCGCTGTTAACAGCTAACAGTGGTGATACCGATAAGGTACAGAGATATATTACCAACTGTACAAATATGGGGATTTCCATAGATCCGCCAGATATTAATCGTTCTGGTGTTGATTTTACGCCAACGGCAGGAAAGATTCTGTTTGGATTTTCGGCGGTGCGTAACGTGGGGCAAAATGCGATCGCTTGTATTTTGGAAGCGAGAAATGAGACAGGAGAGTTCAAGACTCTTGCTGATTTTTGCGATCGCGTCGATTTACGTGCTGTTAACCGCCGAACTCTAGAGTCGCTGATTTATTGTGGAGCCTTTGACAAAATTGAACCCAACCGCCAACAGTTAATTAACGACTCAGAATTGGTGTACGATTGGGCACAATCTCGCGCTAAAGATAGAGCCAGTGGTCAAGGTAATCTGTTTGATTTATTGGGCGATGGTTTTTCTTCGACTCAGAATAAAAGAGCAAACAATGCCTTTGAAACTGCTCCTAAATCTAAACCTGTGACGGATTTACCCCCACAGAAAAAGTTACAGATGGAGAAAGAATTATTAGGCTTTTATGTATCAGATCATCCACTGAAATCCTTACGACAAATAGCACCACTTCTGACTCCAATTAACCTTTCACAACTGGGAGAACAAAGGGAAGATACAAGACTTTGTGCAGTTGTCATGTTAAATAACGTCAAAAAAGTGGTGACGAAAAAAGGTGATCAGATGGCAATTTTGCAAATAGAAGACTTAACTACACAATTAGAAGCTGTAGTTTTCCCGAAAACTTATGAACGCATTAGTTCCCTACTCCAAGTTGATACTAGATTAATTATTTGGGGAAAAGTAGATCGACGCGATGAGCAAACTCAATTTATTCTTGAAGATGCAGAACCAGTGGAAACAGTACAAATGGTGATGGTGGAATTAAATCCCCAGCAAGCAGGTAACATGGAAGACTTACATCGCTTGAAAACAATTTTGCAAGAACATTCAGTAGACAAAGAAAAGGCAAAAATGCCAGTGATTGGAATTATCCAAACTGAAACTTCTCGTAAACTTGTTCGCTTGGGTTGGCAATTTTGCGTACAAGATTCTAGAATAACCGTTCAAGCTTTGCAAAATGCTAGTTTTCCTGCTCATATAAAATCGCTGACTGGTAGCTGACACCAGAAGTGAAAAATCCACCAATACTGAAAAGCAGCTTAAAAATTCGTTGATTGAACTGTCAACAGTAAATCGCCTTAAGTATTCAGGATTTTAATCGTTTTTTTAGTTACTTATGCTGATGATAATTTCCTTGAGGGAGTGGTATCTTTTTATGCTAAGACCCTTAAGGCTGCGACCGGGGGAAGGAGTTAGAACTTGATGATTGTAAACGAGCTACATAGATTTGTTTCATACTGTAAAAAAATTCAACCCCAAACTCACGAGGACATTCAAAAATTTTTTGAAGGAGTGATATTGTTTCCTTATGATAAGGAACTTCTATTACAAGCTTATTTATTTCTGAATATTAAAGAATTGTTTCCCTCGTGCGCTGAATTGCTGTTATTTGAAAAGTCTCCAATTTCAGATTATACAGATTTAGGAAAGTGTGATTTTGTCTTCTTGACCTTTAAAGGTAGTCTGTTTTTAATTGAAACTAAGTTTATTGATACAGAAGCAACTGGAGCGACAGAACGGAAAAGAAGAAATAAACATAGAAACAAGGTGTTTGAGCAAGTTATTACTCTAAAAGGTAGATTTAGCGAATATTGGAATATGAGGCTAGATCAATTAGAGTGCGGGGTTTTCACAACAGATCCAGAAGTTGCTTGGCGAGGAAATGGTGTGAATGTCATATCTAAATCAATATCTATAGATAAACTTGAACAATGGCGCAGAAGTTATCACAGTAGTGAAAAGTTTTTATCTCATCAAGATGGATCAAAGTTTGAGGAGAAGGTTAATTTGAAAAGTTGAGCCAAGACCCAAATATACTTCTTAGAGTGAATGGTGTATGGGGCATAAGTTCAATTCGCAATGACGCTCGCGGACTCGCTACCGCTACGCTAACGCAATTAACAATGCCCCATACACCAACCCAGAGAAATCATCTGGGTTTTCCTTCCATCAATCTTTACTGCCAAACATAGATAAGGACAAACAAAATAATCCAGATAACATCGACGAAGTGCCAGAACAACGAGGTTGCATTGACGCCGAAGTGACCTGTATCGTAATTGCCAGGGATGAAAGAACGGATCAAAATTATTAACTGCAACAGGATACCAGTGAAAACGTGCAAACCGTGGAAGCCTGTAAGTAGATAAAACGTTCCACCAAATACCCCGGAAGTGAAACCAAAGGCGAGGCCGTTCCATTCAATCGCCTGTCCAACTAAAAAGTAAGTTCCCATCGCCATTGTTGCCAAGAGAAACAGGCGGAATTTTACTAAGTCGTGGCGTTGAAGGGCGCGTTCTGCTAAGTAAATTACAAAGCTACTAGCAACCAGAATTACTGTGTTGATTGTCGGTTCTTTTATTTCTAGTCCAGAAACACCAGCTGGTAGCCAGTTAGGGGTTGTTGTTTTGTAGATGGCATATCCGGCGAAAAAACTCAAGAAAATGACGCTTTCTGAGAGGAGGAAGACGATGAAGCCAAACATTTTGTTGCCTTCTTCGTCGTGGGTATGTTCTGCGGCTGTGTGGTGCAATTCTTCGGAATTGATATAGCTGTCCATTTTGCTTTTTGAGGGGGGAATTTGAAACGCATAGGCTTTGCCTTCCCGCAGGGTAGGAACGCAAAGGGAAGCGCGGAGGTAGGTACGCGGAGGGTTTTTGCGTCTTCCCGATGGTTGGCCTTTATTCTGGGAGGTTGGCTGTCAAGCGTTCTGATTTACCGTAGCCGTAGGGTTCGGAGATGATGATGGGAGTTTCTTCAAAGTTTTCTACTGGGGGGGGTGAAGAAACTAACCACTCTAGTCCGATTGCTCGCCAAGGATTAGCGGGTGCTTTCTCGCCTTGCATCCAAGAAATCACCATGTTGAATATGAAGGGCAAGGTGGACATTCCTAAGAGAAATCCGCCGAGGCTAGCGATGATGTTCCAGAATTGATACTCAGGGGCGTAAGAAGCAACTCGGCGTAACATTCCTTGCAATCCCAAGGGGTGCATGGGCAAAAAGTTGAGGTTGGTGCCGATGAAGGCTAACCAAAAGTGGATTTTACCCCAGCTTTCGGAGTACATCCTTCCGGTCATTTTAGGGAACCAGTGATAAATGGCTGCAAATAAGCCCATCGTCACAGTGCCGTAGAGGACGTAGTGGAAGTGTCCGACTACAAAGTAGGTATTGTTAACGTGGACATCGACTGGCACGGAGGAAAGCATGATGCCTGTGATTCCGGCGAAGACAAACATGACTAATGCACCCAAAGCAAACAGCATGGCGGTATTTAGCCGCATTTTACCGCCCCAAATAGTTGCTACCCAAGCAAATACTTTAATTCCTGTGGGGACAGATACAAACATCGTTGTCATCATGAAAATCAACCGCATCCAGCCAGGAGTACCACTGACGTACATGTGGTGTACCCAAACGATACCGCTGACTACTGCAATCAACATTGATGAAACAGCAACTACTTTGTAACCAAATAGGGGTTTACGTGAATAAACTGGGAAGATTTCTGAGAAAATGCCGAAGATGGGCAAAATAATCACGTAAACGGCGGGGTGGGAGTAGAACCAGAAGTAATGCTGGAACATCACTGGATTCCCACCCTTGGCGGGGTCAAAAAAGGCAGTGCCAGCAGTGAGATCAAGTAGCAGCATCACTGCGCCTGCTGTCAGTGCAGGTAGTCCAAAAAGTTGGATAATCTGGGCGCTAAATATTGCCCAGACAAACAAGGGCATTTTGAAAAAGCCCATTCCTGGGGCCCGCATCTTCACAATTGTGGTGACAAAGTTAACTGCCCCCATAATTGAAGATACGCCAGATATTGCAACCGCTAGCAACCAGATAACTTGACCATTAATTAAGTTACCTGTGGGATTCTGGAGACTGACTGGCGGGTAAGACCACCAGCCGGCTTGGGCTGGGCCTCCAGGGACGAAGAAGCTACCCATCATCAAAATCCCAACTACTGGTACCATCCAAAAGGCGACGGCATTCAGGCGGGGAAATGCCATATCTCGCGCCCCAATCATTAGGGGTACTAGATAGTTAGCAAAACCAACTAGTGAGGGAAATGTCCACAAGAACAGCATCACAGTGCCGTGCATGGTGAACATCCCGTTATAGACGGTGCGATCGACTAAATCTGATTCGGGTGTCATCAGTTCTCCCCGCATCACCATCGCAAAGATACCGCCGACGAGAAAGAAGAAAAATGAGGTAACGAGATACTGGATACCAATAACTTTATGGTCAGTACTAAAGCTGAAGTATTCTTTCCAGCTACTCGGAGATTCGTGGTTAGGCTTCTCATCAGGGAGAAGGATACCTTCAATAGGAACATTAGTCATGGGTTACTTTCCTTTCAACCAGGTGAATTGACTAGAGGAGGTGCAGCAGGTGGAACTGTAACCCAACCAGTTTGGACTGATTGATGGGATGTTTGGGCATACTCAGAAGCCGCTTGATTATTTGCTATGGATGGCTTTTGGGTTGCAGCTTGTGCCAGCCATTGCTGATAATCTTCAGGAGATTCGACGATGACATTCGCTTGCATCGTCGCAAAGTATGTACCGCTATATTGAGAATCGGTCAATCGGTATTGTCCGGGGCGGATGGGAGTAAATTCAAAGTCGATCGCATGGTTGGGAATAATATCCTGCTTGAGGCGGAACGCAGGAATATAGAAGCCGTGCAAAACATCCTGTGATTTCAGCGCTAAACGTATCCGGCGATCGCTAGGTAAATGCAATTCGGTACTGGTAATATCTCTTTCGGGATAGTGAAACACCCACGCCCACTGTTTAGCTAATACGTCGATTTTTTCTACAGGTTCCGCTAAAGCGTTAGCTGGTGCATCTTTTGGTTCTGCATAAGCCGATTCCATTCTCAACGGATTATGCAGGTGAACTATTTCCGATGGGCCTTGAATTCCCATTTGTTCATAAACTTGATAGCTGTAACCCGCAATCCACAACACTAACAGAATTGGGATTGCTGTCCAAACAACTTCTAAGGTGATATTACCTTCAATTGGGGGGCCATCAGTGAAGTCATCTTTGACTGCCCGATGGAATATCACAGAATACATCAGAGTACTTGTGACTCCCAAGAAGATGAATGCACCGAGGGTTACTAAGAAGCTAATCAAATCATCAATTAGTACGGATTCGGCCGCTGCTTGGGGAGGAAGCCAGGAGTAAGACTGCTTGCCGATCCAGAGACTAGTAACAGTGATTGCGATCGCGCCTGTAAGCAGCGTCAAAATATTTAAAATCTTCTGGATTTTCATGGTCATTAGTCATTGGTTATTGGGCATTGGGAATTGGGCATGGGGCATTGGGTATTAGTCAAAGGACACATGACAAAGGACAAAGGACAATTGACAAATAACTATTTGAGTGTTGTGTTGAGGTCTTGGTGCGATCGCAGCAAATTATCTGCTGTATTGTGTACGCCAAATTCGGCGGCGAGTTGCGCTCCTAGTGTGCCGTGGATGTACAGAATGAACATGATTGCTATGCCTGCGAACAGATAGATCCATTGCACTTCTCTATCTGTCTGTTTATATTCTTGTTTGCCCCAAACGAAGCGCTGCCATGCTCTCCAGATGGTCATGCCAACAATCAGCGCTAATAAGAATACACCTCCTACACCATGCCAAAGCATAGTTTCCATTGCCTGCAATCCCCAGGCACTCTTCATATCAGCTGGTGGTGCTGCCAATAACATTTCGTAAAAGCCTGCTCCCACTGTGAAAAATGTAATGATGCTGGCAGCTAACATGTTGTACCAACCAACAGCAAATAAGTTGTCACGTTCAACAGTAATTGCCAAAAATTTGAAGACCCATTTTTCAAAGGGGAACAGAACACCAACAATATCAAAGGTCATCGCAATGATGAACAAACCTATTGTCAGATGGACTAAGTTGGGATGAATGGGAATTGTGTAAGGTAATCCGTTTGGGCCTAGAGAGTCGGTTAATTGGTTAATCAATTCTGAGTTCATCGCAACAGACCATCCTTTACTGCTTCCACAACTGGTACGGTATGCAATCCATAGACCCAAACAAGTTCATCGCCGAGATATACTTGTAAGCCAACTATTAGGGTTAAAACTAGTCCGGCTCCCAAATAATAAATCGGTACTTTTTGCGGGTTACGGGCACGAATTACATAGCGCCAAGCTGTAATCGCTGTGATAATTCCTGAAAGCGACCAACCAATTAGCGTATGTAAATTCAGCACCGATTTAGCTAGGCTGTAAGGCTGTGCTAACCCTGCTTCAAACTGACCAAAAATAATTGCAACGAAGATTGCGATCGTGGCAACTAACATATTCCACCAACTCACCTCAAAAAGACCGGATTTACCAGTAAAATAGCCAATTACATCACAGACAAAGGAAAACAACACCATCGCAATTACGAAGTGGACAACGATGGGATGAATCGTATCTGGATAGGGCAAATTGTGGTCGTTCAAGGATGTCAAATACTCAATCATCGTCTTCTCCTGGAAATATCTACCGCACTTTGGTCAATAAATTTTTGATTTTGGATTGGCGATCGCGCAGTCTTAGTGAGCGTCTTTTAGATTTATTCCGTCCCAGACGAGATATAAACTAGAAGACCCTAATCAAAAATCTCAAATCGCTAGTCAAACTTCAATAATTGATGGACACTCACTAACATCACCACAAGTATCCATCCATAATTGACCGAATTCTGTTCAATATCTGCGCTGTTCAATACGCTTAATCATGTCTTAGCTTTTTGTAGTCAAATCTAGTTAAATTGCCTACATAGAATAATTTTGGTTTTGATTCATTTCCTTATGCCAATAGTCTGCAACAGCAATTCTTGATGGAGCTAAATCAAATCGCTGTCCTTTGTTGATTTGCTTAACCTATCCTTTAGCTTAAGTAAATTTTTATGAATTGTCAAAACAATAAATATTAAACTTTTAAAGGTTAGTAATTTGACAAAAAAATATTTTAATAATGTATTTATTTTTGCATTTTTTTAATATATAAAAAAACTCTAGATACGATGTTTGTCTGTAAGATATTTCACAATCATCAAATATTTGTTTGTAATACAAATAACAAAAATGTTTGAACCACTCAAAAAGCCCCTTAAAATTAAAAAAGGAAGGAATCAAGCTACAAAAGTGTCGAATCCAGGTTAAGTCAGAAGCCAGTGATACAGTTATTGCAATAGGTTCGCTTTTTTCCTCTGATATTATCTAACAGAATTCAGGAGTCAAGAGCGGAGCCGGAGACGCTCCGCCTCCGGTCAGAATGGGCTAAACCTTAGCTATCCGCTAACAGCAATGTTTTCTTTATGACTGGCGGACTCACGGACTCGCTAACGTCTTTATTCTGACTCCTGAATTCTGACTTCTGAATTCTTCTTCATTTTCATAATTCTTTCATTTTTATCTTCCTTCTGCTAAAGTGAGACAAAAGTGAGAAGATTATGAAATTACTATAATGAGATTTAATATCAGTAACTTTCAGATGCAACTACCGCAGTATGGACAAAAATTGGCTGTAGTGTCTGGGCTGCTATTGGGGCTATGTTTGGGTGGGTGTAGTCCGTCAAGCTCCAATTCTCAACCACAGTTAAGTCCAAACCCAGGTACAACTACCACCAGTAATTTAGAAAAAAAAGATAAAAAAGTAGTTCTTACCACCTTTACAGTCATCGCAGATATGGCACAAAACGTGGCGGGAGACAAGGCGATTGTCGAATCTATCACCAAACCAGGGGCGGAAATTCATGGTTACGAACCAACTCCTAGCGATTTGGTGAGGGCGCAAAAAGCAGACCTAATTTTAAATAATGGTCTGGATTTAGAGCGTTGGGCACAAAAATTGTATAACAGCGTCCCTAATGTGCCTCACGTTACTCTAACTGAGGGGATTAAACCTGTAGAAATTACGGAGGATGCCTACAGAGGAAAACCTAATCCCCATGCTTGGATGTCACCACAAAATGCCTTGATATACGTAGAAAATATTCGCAAGGCATTAGTTGATTTGGACTCAGCGAATGCAGAGACTTATAATACCAATGCCAAAGCATACAGCGAAAAAATTAAGGAAGTCGATGAGAGACTGCGAAAAGCCGTGTCGGTAGTTCCAGCAGACAAGCGCTACATGGTAAGCTGTGAAGGCGCATTTTCATACGTTACCCGCGATTATGGCTTGAAAGAAGTTTATCTCTGGGCGGTCAACTCTGAACAGCAAGCTACTCCCAAACAGCTAGAAAAAGTCATTGAGACAGTTAAGAACAATAAAATACCTGTAGTTTTCTGTGAAAGTACGGTAAATGACGGAGCGCAGCGTCAGGTAGCTAAAGAATCGGGAGCAAGGTTTGGTGGAGTTTTTTACGTTGATTCCCTGTCTCCATCTGATGGACTAGCACCGACTTATCTAAAGTTGCTAGAACTTAATATTACTACTCTAACTCAGGGGTTAGAGGAAAAGTGAGCAAGTATGCAAGAATAAATCTAACTATTGAAAATTTATTTTCAGTAAGAACTTTAGTCCTGTTTTGTTCTCTGCAAAACATTACATATTTGCCAAAAGGACTTGAGTAGCTCACTAAAAAATACTGATTAATTCTAGAGGTAATTTTTAATGAAATCTATTTCGATTGATGTCGAAAATCTGACGGTTGCTTACCACGGCAAAGTTGCTTTACATGGTGCTTCTTTGCAAATCCAAGCAGGTTCAATAAGTGGTTTAGTGGGGATGAATGGTAGCGGTAAATCAACATTGTTTAAGGCGATTATGGGGTTTTTGAAGCCAGTCACGGGGCGGGTTTTGATTAATGGCTTACCGATAAAAAGTGTACAGAAAAAAAGCTTAGTCGCTTATGTACCACAGTCAGAAGAAGTGGACTGGAATTTTCCAGTAAGTGTCCATGATGTGGTGATGATGGGACGCTATGGATACATGAATATACTGCGAATTCCGTCGGCGAAAGATCGAAGTGTCGTGAGGGAGAGTTTAGAGAGGGTGGAAATGTGGTCAATGCGCGATCGCCAAATTGGAGAACTATCTGGTGGACAGAGAAAACGTGCCTTTCTCGCCCGTGCTTTGGCACAACAGGGAACAGTTTTACTATTAGATGAACCTTTCACTGGAGTCGATATCAAAACAGAAAAAGCGATGATTGACTTATTGCTGGAATTGCGAAAAGAAGGTCATACAATTTTGATTTCTACTCATGATTTAGCTTCTATCACAACTTTCTGTGACCAAGTAGTACTCATAAATCGTACTATTTTAGCTTATGGCGATACATCCGAAGTTTTCACAGAAGAAAATCTCTCACGAACTTTTGGCGGTTCCCTTGCAGATTTATCCCTCAGCAAAAGCAAAATAATCCGTGGTAATCAAAATGAATTCGATTAATTTAAATTTGTAATTGATATTCCTGATATTATTTTTTAAAAAATATGAATACTCTCGCATTCTTAGACTGGTTAACTGCACCCCTACAGTATGAATTCATGGTGAAGGCAATTTGTGTAAGTGCCTTAGTTGGGGTGGTATGTTCTGTTTTATCTTGTTTTATGACCCTTAAAGGTTGGGCATTGATGGGAGATGCTGTTTCTCACGCAGTAATGCCTGGGGTAGTAATTGCTTATGTTTTAAATATTCCTTTCGCCGTGGGTGCTTTTGTCTTTGGAGTAGGTTCAGTTATTGCCATTGGTTATATTAAAGCGAAGACGAGAATTAAGGAAGATACTGTCATCGGACTTGTATTTACAGGATTTTTTGCTCTTGGTTTGGTGCTAGTTTCCAAAACTCCAAGCAGCGTAGACTTGACGCACATTTTATTTGGGAATGTCTTGGGTATTTCTAATGAAGATATTATCCAAACGGTAATTATTAGTGTAATCACTTTAGTAACAATCGCTATTTTACGCAAAGACTTACTATTATTTTGCTTTGATCCTACTCATGCACGTTCCATCGGCTTGAACACAGGAGCGCTTCACTATATTTTACTATCATTACTTTCACTAACTGCTGTCGCCGGACTCCAAACAGTGGGAATTATTCTGGTTGTAGCTATGTTAGTTACTCCGGGAGCAACGGCTTATTTATTAACAGACCGTTTCGACCACATGATACTAATTGCAATGGCATCTGGAGTATTTTCTAGTGTTATGGGGACTTACATCAGCTATCATATCGATGGTGCAACTGGGGGTTGCATTGTGGTGTTGCAAACCTTGTTGTTTGTCATAGCAATGATTTTTGCACCTAAACATGGGTTACTGGTAAGGGCAAAGAAGCAAGAAAACACTGACTGAATTCAGTATGAATGAGCCTTTGCTATTTCCGTAACTCACATTATGTAGGTGTGAGGGCTAAACAAGTGTCGTTTAAAATTGTGGTAATTGGTACTTCCTTAGGCGGATTATCTGCATTGAAAATCATTCTGGGGAATTTACCAGCGGACTTCCCTGTGCCGATCGCGATCGTGCAGCACCGTCACAAAGAGTCTGGTAATACACTTCAGGAGTTATTACAAGAATCCACTTTGTTGAAAATTCGAGAAGTGGAAGACAAGGACGAAATACTACCAGGATATATTTACATAGCTCCAGCAGATTATCACTTACTGGTTGAACCAGGTCACTTTGCCCTTTCAACTGATGAGCCTGTTTCTTATGCCAGGCCATCTATTGATGTGCTGTTTGAGTCGGCAGCTGATGTCTACACTGAGCAAGTTATTGGTGTAATCTTGACAGGAGCAAATCAAGATGGTATGCAAGGTCTTAAGAAAATAAAAGCGCGGGGAGGAACTACTATTGTACAGGAACCTGCCACAGCAGAGAGCGACATCATGCCAGAAGCAGCAATTTCTACTGTTGCAGTAGACTGGATTTTGACACTCTCAAACATTGCTTCCCAGATGGTCAAGCTTTGTCACTTATCACAGAAATAAACCGATGCAGATGGAACCCAAAGTCAACATCCTCCTAGTAGATGATAAGTTAGAAAATTTGCTGGCACTAGAAGCAATCCTAGAAAAACTAGGGGAGAATCTCGTGAGAGCGACTTCTGGGGAAGAAGCTTTGAGATGTCTGCTGCATCAAGATTTTGCAGTGATTTTGCTGGATGTGCAAATGCCTGGGATGGATGGCTTTGAAACTGCTACCTTAATTCGCAATCGGGGGCGATCGCGTCACACTCCAATTATCTTTCTCACCGCCTTTAGCACCAGTGACCAAATGCTGTTTAAAGGTTATGCTTTGGGTGCAGTTGATTATTTGCTCAAACCACTAGACCCCAATATCCTGACTTCTAAAGTCATAGTATTCGTAGAACTATTTAAGAAAACAGAAGCCGTCAAGCAACAAGCAGCGCAGCTAGTAGCTGTGAATACAGAACTCAGGCAAAGTGAAGAACGATTCCGATCGCTAAGTACCTGCTCACCCGTTGGCATTTTTGAAATTGATACTGAAGGCGGCTGTAAGTATACTAATCCTCGCTATCAGGCAATTTGTGGTTTGAAAGCAGCAGAGAGTTTAGAAAAAATATGGCTGGAATCTGTTCATCCAGAAGACAAAGAACGAGCCGTTGCTAGTTGGTCTGCCTACATTCGTGAAGGTCGAGACTACTCAGAAGAGTTTCGCTTTCAAACTGCTCATGGTAGCGATCGTTGGGTTCAGGTTCGGTCATCACCGATGCTTTCCGGTCAAGGGGAATTGCTGGGATACGTGGGCACCCTTGAAGATATTACGGAACGCAAGCAAGCAGAAGAAGTCCGCGCTCAAGTAATTCGAGAACAGACAGCAAGACAAGAAGCAGAAGCCGCAAATCGGATGAAAGATGAGTTTCTTGCTGTTCTCTCCCACGAACTCCGCACACCTCTAACCTCGATGCTGGGCTGGTCAAAAATCCTCCGCGCCAAGAAACTTGACGAAAAAGCCACTTCCCGCGCCTTGGAGGCGATCGAACGCAACGCTATATCTCAGATGCAACTAATTGAGGATATCTTGGATGTATCCCGGATTATCCGGGGTCAGTTGCGGTTAAATGTATCTGCGGTGAATCTGATCTCAGTGATGGAAGCAGCATTAGAAGCAGTGCGCCCCCTCGCAGAACCAAAAGATATTAAGTTAAATACTGTCCTGGATACTTCGATAGGGTCAGTTTATGGCGATCCAGCCCGTTTACAGCAAGTTGTCTGGAATTTACTAACTAATGCCATTAAGTTTACGCCTAAAGGTGGTAGGGTCGAAGTCAGGCTATCAAAATATTTGGGATTTTCGATTTCAGATTTGGAATTGGGATCTGATGATGAAAATTTAAACTCTTTAGACACTGATAAAAACAGTAATCTGCAATCCAAAATTCAAAATTCAAAATCCCAGTACGCCCAAATTCAAGTTATTGATACGGGTATTGGTATCAGCTCCGAGTTTTTACCTAAAGTATTTGAGCGTTTTCGGCAGGCAGATAGTACCACAACGCGATCGCACAATGGATTAGGATTAGGGCTAGCGATCGTCCGTCATCTAGTAGAACTGCACAAGGGGGCAATATTTGCCCAGAGTTTAGGCACTGGACAAGGAGCAACTTTTACTGTCAGACTACCACTGCTACAAGACAATAGGGGTAATAGGGCGAGTAGAGAAGCCACAGGAGAAATTTCTTCTGTGGCTTCTACGCCCCTTGCTGGATTAAGAGTTTTAGTTGTAGATGATGAAACAGATACCCGTAACTTTCTCAGTTTCATGTTTGAGGAGTATGGGGCTTTTGCCACTGCGGTAGGATCAGTTGATGAAGCGTTAGCAGTACTTGAACAAGCAAAACCAGATATCCTGATTAGCGACATCGGTATGTCAGAGCAAGATGGCTATACACTAATTCGGAAGCTGCGCTCTTTAGAACCAGAAAAAGGCGGACATATCCCCGCGATCGCTTTAACAGCATACACGCGAGAGGAAGACCGTTTAAAAGCTCTTTCAGCAGGGTTTCAGCAGCATTTATCTAAGCCAATTGACCCCACTAAATTAATTGCTGTGGTTGCCAATGTATTAGAACTACCTCTGGAAGTTCCAGTGAGTTGATTAGTCATTGGTCATTTGTCATTAGCTTAATGCCCAATCAAGACGAAGTTAGGGCGTGTTTTTTCAATTCGTCTAAGGAAACCACTTCCAAAGCTCTAGCATGGGTTGCTGAAAGTATGACAGGTGGAGCAACGCCAGCTTCAAGAGCTTGTTGCCAGCGAGAAGCACACAAACACCAGCGATCGCCAGGCTTTAATCCAGGAAAATTAAAATCAGGAACAGCTGTACTGAGGTCGTTCCCACGTGATTTGGTGAACTCCAGGAATTCTGATGTCACTTGGGCACATACGACATGCGATCCGAAATCCTGACCACCTGTACGACAAAAGCCGTCGCGGTAAAACCCAGTCACGGGAGAAGTACAGCAAACCTCTAGGTTTCCATCGATTACGTTTTTAGCGTCTGTCATCGTTAATTGGTTGTACTTGATTTTTCTGCTTGATATAAGCTTATATTTATTGTTAATTTCCTGGTTGAATTAAAATTTCTATCTCTCAATAATCCCGAAAAGCAGGGAATTATAGAATCACTTAAATCAAAATCGCTAAAAAACCTCTCAGCAGAATATCTAAGAGCGATCACTCTCAAAGGGACTGAGTTTTCCCCTTACCGAGTATTTAAATAAAAACCCCTGGCTAACTACCAGAGGTAATGCAAGTCAGTACTTTTCGCATGGAATGTATCCTACTCGAATACCATAGCAACCTTCTAATTTACAGATATGCCATTCTGCCAAACAAAAAAGCCCCCAGTGGTAAGCTGAGGGTTAATTTTTTCTAGAATAGCGGTAATATACAAAGCTATTATTCCCAGTTGAATAGGCAAATAATACTTGTAACCCTTTTAAATAAGCAAAACTAATCACTCGCATCAGGTTTACTGAAGTAATAAAAGTTGATTAAAAATTGTAAAGCAGTGTAAAGTGGTTTCACAGGCAAAGACGAAACCGCCTGATTCATAAATAACTAACCGCACTTATAAAACAATGACAACAACCTTACAACGTCGCGAAAGCGCCAATGTATGGGATACATTCTGCGAATGGATCACCAGCACCAACAACCGGATTTACATCGGTTGGTTCGGCGTAGTAATGATCCCAACCTTGCTAGCCGCTACCGCTTGCTTCGTAATCGCCTTCATCGCCGCTCCTCCCGTTGACATCGATGGTATCCGTGAACCAGTAGCAGGTTCCTTAATCTACGGAAACAACATCATCTCCGGTGCAGTAGTACCTTCCTCCAACGCCATCGGCTTGCACTTCTACCCAATTTGGGAAGCAGCTTCCTTAGATGAGTGGTTGTACAACGGCGGCCCTTACCAACTAGTAGTTTTCCACTTCCTGATTGGCGTATTCTGCTACATGGGTCGTGAATGGGAACTATCCTACCGCTTAGGAATGCGTCCTTGGATTGCGATCGCATACAGTGCTCCAGTTGCAGCAGCAACCGCAGTATTCTTGGTATATCCAATCGGACAAGGTTCATTCTCTGATGGTATGCCCTTGGGTATCTCAGGAACATTCAACTTCATGATCGTGTTCCAAGCAGAACACAACATCTTGATGCACCCCTTCCACCAACTAGGTGTAGCTGGTGTATTCGGCGGAAGCTTGTTCTCTGCAATGCACGGTTCTTTGGTTACATCTTCCTTGGTTCGTGAAACAACTGAGACTGAATCACAAAACTACGGTTACAAATTCGGTCAAGAAGAAGAAACCTACAACATCGTTGCAGCCCACGGCTACTTCGGTCGTCTAATCTTCCAATACGCTTCTTTCAACAACAGCCGTTCACTGCACTTCTTCTTAGCAGCATGGCCTGTAATCGGTATCTGGTTCACCGCCTTGGGTGTAAGCACAATGGCGTTCAACTTGAACGGTTTCAACTTCAACCAATCAATCATTGACTCTGAAGGTCGTGTGATTGCAACTTGGGCAGATGTAATCAACCGCGCTAACTTGGGTATGGAAGTAATGCACGAGCGTAACGCTCACAACTTCCCTCTAGATTTGGCTGCTGGCGATTCTGCTCCTGTAGCTCTTACCGCTCCTGCTATCAACGGTTAATCATAAGCTTGAGGCGCTATTCATAGCGTCTCTACAATTTAAAAAAGCGTCCTCTGGTAACAGGGGGCGCTTTTTTATTTGAATCTATATAACCTAAATTAAGGTTCTTGTCAGCTTATAGTACAAAATTGTGGGTTTTCGAGACGCGATAAATCGCCGTCAAGACAAGTCTTTTGGTCTTATCTGAACTGTATTGGATGGAGTCTGCTTGACTTCTGTTGAAGAGAGCAGAAGGTTTTGTTCAGAAGGGGATTCAGACCCCTCCTGAACAAGAGCCACCAAATTGAAAATTTGGTGGGGGTCTTAAACCGCAAGTTCGCCTCTGGTCACGGGCAGAGGACAGGATTCAGAATTCCCTTCTGCCTCCTGCCTCCTGCCCTCTGCCTTTCCTGATAAATAAAATGACCAATCCAAAATTCTGTAAGAATGTCATCATAGTTAAGGTAAAAACATTCTGGAGACAAGACAACGGTTTACGCACGCCCTTTAGCACGGTTAATTGAGCAATTGCAACGCCTACCGGGAGTTGGCCCTAAATCTGCCCAACGACTGGCTTTGCATATTTTGAAGCGACCAGAAGCAGAAGTAGAAGCTTTGGCACAAGCTTTAATTGAGGCAAAAAAACAGATTGGTTTGTGTTCTGTTTGCTTTCACTTATCTGCTGAACCTGTTTGTGAAATTTGCCGCAATGCCAACCGTGACAACAATACTATCTGTGTTGTAGCAGATCCTCGCGATGTGATTGCGCTGGAAAAAACCCGTGAATACAAAGGCAAGTATCACGTTTTGGGTGGAGTGATTTCGCCAATAGATGGAATTGGGCCAGAACAATTGACTATCCTGGCTTTGCAGCGCCGGGTAAATCAGCAAAAACCTCAAGAAGTAATTCTTGCAATTAGTCCGAGTGTGGAAGGGGAGACAACAACACTATATATTGGTCAGTTATTGAAACCATTTACCAAGGTGACGCGGATTGCTTTTGGTTTACCTGTGGGTGGCGATTTGGAGTATGCAGATGAGGTGACTTTGGCGAGGGCGTTGGAAGGACGTCGGGAATTGGATTAGGTTTGAGTTAAACTTTGGATTATAGAAAATTTGGAACTACACTATTCTTCACTCTCTACTCTTTCCTTAAGCAAATCTGCAATTGAGGTCAGTAATTCAGTTGGTTGGACTGGTTTGGCAATATGCTTCTGAAAACCAGCTGCTAAGACTCGATCGCGATCGCTTTCTCCAGCATAGGCGGTAAGAGCGATCGCTGGAATTTCCCCACCCTTCTCCTTGGGCATGGCTCTAAGCAGCCTAATCAGGCTGTAGCCATCCATTTCTGGCATTCCCAAATCACTGATTAATAAATTAGGTGCAGTCTGTGCTATAAAAGCCAGCGCCTCAGTTACCGATGCTGCGGCAGTTATCAACGCCCCATTTTGTTGTAGCAAGAAGTGCAGAAACTCCCGCGTGTCAACATCATCATCAACAATCAATATTCGTAATCCACAAAGAAGTGACGAGTTAAATTTCTCCCCTGCTCCCCCTACTTCCTCTACTCCCTCTACTCCCTCACTCTCTTTCATCACAGGCAGTCTAATAGTAAAAACTGCTCCCTGTCCAATTCCTGGACTAGCTGCTGTTGCAGTACCACCATGTAACTCTACTAAGTGACGGACTATTGCTAATCCCAGTCCCAGTCCGCCAAATTTCCTAGTTGTGCTGCTATCGGCTTGACGAAAATATTCAAATACGTGGGGTAGAAATTCGGGGGAAATACCTTGACCTGTGTCTTTAACTTGAATTAAAGCTGAGTGGGAAGTCAATTCACGACTCAATGATAAGTTGACTTCCACTGAACCATGTGGGGGAGTGAACTTGACTGCGTTCGAGAGTAAATTTCCCACAACTTGCTGTAAGCGATAATAATCGCCTAACACTTTACCAACATTGGGGTCAAGCTGGATTTTGATCTGGATGGATTTGGTTTGGGCGATTAACCGGACTGTTTCTAATGCAGCATCAATTACAGATGCCAGGTTAACAGTGGCAAAAGTCAGGTTCAACTTACCGCGAATAATTCGGGACACATCCAGCAACTCATCAATTAATTGAATCTGCAACTGAGCATTTCTTTCGATGGTTTCTAAAGCACGATTTGTAGTAGCTTCGTCAAATTTGCGGCTTTTGAGTAGAGATGACCACCCTAGAATGGGGTTGAGTGGCGATCGCAATTCGTGAGAAAGAATGGCGAGAAACTCATCTTTATTCCGGTTTGCCTGTTTGAGTTCCTCTGCTTGTTGTCTAAGTGCCTTTTCCAATTGCTTCCTGGGGGTTAGGTCAAGAATAAAACAGATCCAAGACGCTGGATCTCGCTCCACCAAAGCACCACCGATTAATATGGGAATCCGGGAACCATCCTTGCGGATGTATTCTTTTTCAAAGGGAGTACATATCCCAACCGTTAAAAGTTGCTCTATCCCCTGCTGATCTAGAGCATGATATTCCGGTGGGGTCATGTGTTGTCTGCGTACCTTACCCGCCAAAAGCTCCTCTCGCGTGTAACCCACCATTTCTAAAAAAGCCTCATTCGCCTCAGTAATGTAGTTAGGAGTGGCGAACATAATGCCAATAATGTTGGAATCAACTAATCGCCTTAATTGAGTTTCGCGCTGGCGCAAATCATTTTCTACCTGTTTGCGCTGGGTAATATCCTGAGCAATACCCGTTAAACGTACTGCCTTACCCTCGGCATCATAAAAGACGCGACCCTTAGCAGCAATCCAATGAATGCTACCATCAGACCAAAGGCTGCGGTATTCAATGTCACAGTCAATCTTTTCTTCAACAGAACGAGCGATCGCTTCATCAACGCGTTGACGGTCTTCTAAATGTACACAGTTGAGGAAAAACTCATAGCCTATTTCGGCTTCTGGAGCAAGTCCAAACAACTGCTTACATTTCTCTGTCCAAATTAACTCTTTGGTATTGATATTCCAAAACCACATACCCAGTTCAGCAGCAGTAGTGGCCAGCCGAATCCGTTCTTCACTCTCGCGCAGGTTTATTTCAATTTGTTGGCGTTCCTGGAGCGCAGCTTGGCGTTCGGTAATATTAGTAGTAGCACCAACTACCCTAACTACCTGACCATTTGCATCCCGGACTGCAAACCCCTGGTCTAGCACCCACAAATAATGGCCATCTTTGTGATGCACCCGATACTCGATGCTATAACGGTTGCCATTGGCCATACTAGCCATGAACTGGTCATTAACTCTTTGTTGGTCATCGGGATGGATGAGTTTTTGCCACCACTCAAAACTCGGTTCAGCCTCTTGTTGTGTATAGCCAAAAACCTGGGTTAAACCCTGAGTTCTTTCCACAGTATTTCTATGAATTTCCCAGTCATAGATTAGGCAATTAACTGCCGCTGCTGCTAGCTCAAATCTTTCATTACTTTGCCGTAGGGAAATTTCTGTGCATCGTCGTTCTGTAATATCAAAAGCGATTCCTAAAAGATATTGTGGCAATCCATCAGCAGTTCTGCTATACACAGTGTCATAGCTACAAAACCAGCGCCACTCTCCATTAGCGTGTCGAATCTGGTATTCAAAGCTGAGGACTTCGCCCTGACGAATAGAATTAAATTTTTCAAAATAGCTAGGGAGTCGAGCCAAATCTTCAGGGTGTAGCAGTTGGGTAAATAGCTCTTTTCCCATTGCCTGGATTTCTGCTGGCGTGTAGCCCCAACCTTGAGCAATTTCGTAATTAGCGTAAGAATTTCGCTCCTCAATTAGGTCATAAATATAGAGTATCCCCGGAAGAGTGCCAGCAATTTGTTGAAACAGACGATGACTATCCCACACTGTCTGAAATTCATTGAAAGCGACGGGAAATTCCATCCCCAGATGTCCGTAGAGGGATAGTCGCCCCGTCGCTTGGGGCACTGGACATGGGGCATTGGTAACATCTTCCCTATGCCCTATGTCCGATTCCCCATGCCCAAAAACTCCATCCCCTTGTGGGTGGAGTTTTTCATCTGCATCAACTTGTTGAGTATCTTGTCCACAGTTACAGTTCTCTTCAAGCTGGGCGTGCTTAGATTCGGTAATATCCAAAAAAGTTGTGACGATCGCGTAGGGATTGCTTCCTTCAACTTGGAACAGAGGTTGGGAGGACAACAAGAGCCAGACTAGCTCACTATTTGGCTTATAGAAGCCACACACCACGTTCAAACAAGGTTTACCAGTTTTTAGTGCAACGATCGCTGGGTGAGCCTCACTAAGGAAAGGAGAGCCATCTTCATGAATAAATTGCCACTTGGGATCGAGGAAGTTTTGCCCCACCAGCTGCTCTGCTGTCAGTCCCAAAATGCGATCGCCAGCGGCATTGCAAGCCTGGATAGTGCCATCAGCCAACTGAAGCACCATTCCCTCTTCTCCACTGGCTCTTAGCGAATCACTTGCTTTTTTACTAACTTGCCGATGCAGCAGCTTATCATTAGCCAGCTGGTTTTGGGGCTTTTCTGCGTCTGGCATTCTATAAAATTAAATAAATTTAAACTTAATCTAAGATTCAGCGGCTCATGCTTACATAAATTTTAGGGCAATTTCTTCCACATTGAGACTGAATATGCCTCCTGCCTCCTGCCTCCTGCCCCCTGCCTCCTTCACTGGAAATCCCTTACAAATAATTTTTTACCTTGGAACTGGTACTTGATTAATTACCGACGCAATTACCGCATCCATTTGTAAACCATCCAGCATGGCTTCTGGTTTCAAAATCAGGCGATGACGTAGCAGCGGCGATGCAACTGCTTTAACATCATCTGGTGTGACAAAATCTCTTCCAGTTAACCAGGCTAATGCTTGAGATGTCTGCAACCAAGCACCAGCGGCGCGAGGCGATGCACCCAAAGTTAAATCGGGATATTGACGCGATGTTCTCACCAACGCCAACAAATAATCAACGATCGCTTCTGATACTTTAACTTCTTTGACTGCTTGTCGTGCTTGTAAAATGTCGGCTACTGTTGCGATTGGTTTCAAACGGCTAATATCCAAACGCCGTGCTGCAAAACCCGCCTGACGATTCAGTAACATTTGCTTTTCAGCAGCTTGATCTGGATAATCTACCACCAGCTTAAATAGAAATCTGTCCAACTGCGCCTCTGGTAAGGGATAAGTCCCCTCAAATTCCAGAGGATTTTGGGTTGCAATCACCCAAAATAAATCTGGTAAGGGCAAACTTTCACCATCCAGCGTTACCTGCATCTCTTCCATCGCTTCCAGCAGCGCCGCTTGTGTCTTGGGAGGAGTACGATTGATTTCGTCAGCTAGCAGCACTTCGGTAAATATTGGCCCTTTTTTCAAAGTGAAATTGCGGCTATTTAAGTCAAAAATATTTGTACCAGTAATATCTGAAGGTAAAACATCTGGTGTTAGTTGAATCCGGCGAAAATCCCCTTGGATTAACTGCGCCAACACTTTTACTAAGAGAGTTTTACCAGTTCCCGGTACTCCTTCTAAAATTACGTGTCCACCCGCTAGCAGTGCTACTAAAAGTTGTTGTATTAAGCTAGATTGTCCGACAATAACTTGATTAAGACCTTGACCGAGACGAATTAAGATAGGATGTGTTTCGCTCATATTTTTCTTAAAAAATAACCAACACAGAGAACAATTCCAAAAAAATAATTACGAATTACGACTTACGAATTACGAATTAATCTAATGGTTCGCCATTTCCCCAACCAGCTTAACAGTTCTCTTTCACTGATGGGTTGTTTGCGAGATTGTAGCTTTAAAACTGCATCTAATTCTCCTGCACTTGCGCCTGTTTTTTCTATCCAGAAATTCATTAAGGCTTGGCGTTCTAAAAGTACTTGCCCTAATCCCAAAGCTTTTTGGAGTTGTAGTTGTTCTTCTTTACCCACCATCTCTACAACAAAGTTGGTGGTATCAGCTTTCTGCAACACTCCCGCTAAAGCTTGGATGTATGCTTCACTGTTATCTGCTACTGGCGTATCTAAACCTACTGGTTTGCCAAAGCGGCGATTCTGCGCCCAAGTTAGTACTAATAGCAGGATACCTACCTGTATCAATATTGGAAATAAAGGAGTTTTACCAAAAAAACTAAATAAATTTCCTTCGCTTTCTTTCTTTCTGACATCAGCATCTTTATAGCCGTGGATGTATTCATCGACTAATACTGTGTTACTTTTTGTAGTTACCAAACTGGCTAGATACTTGAAATTACTTAAATAATCTTGGTAGGCGTTGGCGGCTAAATAAGGAGTGGTAGAAAAAATCACCTTTCCCTGTTTATAATTTTCTTCCCAGACAACAGCACCAAAGCGATCGCCTAAATCAACTTGCTGGGAGTTAGCTTTTTTATATCGTCTACGTGTATCAATTTTAATATCACCTTGGGGAGATTTCTGCATAGTGCTAAACTCTGCCTCTGTAACCCGCGCCCCAGCCCCCAAAATTACCAAAGTATTCCCTTTTTCTAGCCATTCCCGCTCTTGATTATCCAGTGTCGTCTCCCTTGGATAGCCGCCTACCTGTAGTAGAGTAACTGGACTGTTCTCTGGCTGAATATCACTCAAAGGCTTTTGCCAGCGCTTGATAGAAGTTCCTTGCTGTTGCATAAAAGCATACCAAGCACCATAGCCGTCAGGAGCGCGGTTATAAGTAGAACCAGCGTTAAGTTTAGTATTATTGGGAGCCGCGAACAAACTAAGTAAAACGATCGCAGCGAGTGCGATCGCTCCTATCCAAGCAAGGCGATTTGAACGTTTCATACTATAAATGACTTCGTTTCAGTATCACTAGTGCTAATACTTACTTATTTTTCCGGTAAAGTCAAAAATATATAGCAGGAGGCAGAAGGCAGGAGGCAGGAGGCAGGAGGTAAAAGTATTACTATTCCTAGCCTTGGGGTTTTCAAAATGTCCTAACCTATGTGACTACGGCTATAGTTAATTTTTTTACACCAGTTTTGATTTAATTGGAAGTTCCAAAAAACCCCACCCTTGTAAGGAGTGGGGTTTATACGGTAACTAAGGCTATTTAACCGCACATAGATAATATCAGAGATCACTCAAATTGCATAAGCGATCGCCCTGATACAACAATAAAACCGACAGAATCAAGTCTAATCTGGGGTTGGCGAATTCCTTGTAAAATAGCTGCGTTTAAAGCAGTTTCTATCTTCAATTCTTCAGCTAATGCATTATCCCAACTTTGCTGGTTCAAACGCAGGCGTAATTGTTCTACTCTATTGGCTAATTTCTTTTCGGCGACCCTAGCACAATTTTGGCACAATTCAATAAAATCGGGACGATTGGAAAGTAATTCCGCAGAAGTATTACGCACTTGATAGCAGAAATTTTGCCATTTACTAGGATCAACAAAATCGTCAATAATTCCTAATCTCTCTTTTGCCAGATTGTAATCTCGTCCTTGATTATTGTTTTTATCTTTATATGGACGTTGCAAAATACTTAAGAGTGCTTGATCCTCAACAACGCATATTGGCTCATTCCGACCATCAACATAGATTGTTTCTATAATTGGTGGAAATAGAGCATCAACACGTCGCTGTAAGTTTTTGAATTGGGAATTATCTAGTTTGTTATCTAGTAAAACTTGTTTGGCATTTCTTAAATTTGCTTCAACTACATAATTGCATTGAAAACCGAACCACTCTTTCCCTTCTTTCGCATCCCAAGATGCATCAGTGCGCCACATCGCAAAGGCTTCACCCCGGTCATCCCAGTTTATATAGTTCCAGAGTGCTTCAACAAATCCTTCCCCGACTCGAAAGAGTTTAACACCTGCATTCTGGTTTGCTACCCTGCGATTATAAGTACCAAATTGGTCTAGATAACTATCAGCAAAACGGTTTTTTAGCTCATTTATGGGAACCAATGTCCGCGTTGAGGGTTGATAACGTCGCATATCTGATGAATCTGGATTATTGAGTCCTCTGAATCCCAGCGCGTCACAAATCCAGCCTTCAATGGCTCGTTTCATTTCTAGATGACAAGCATCATAATTATCTAACTCTTGAAAATACTCGGTGGCAATTTCATCGTTAGCGTCAATTTCATCTAGAGCATTTTGTTCGCTAATCTTTGCTATTTCAGCTTCAATTTGCTCTTGAATTGGTGAAATCATTTCTAACAATCCAGCCGCACTTGATTGGAACAAAGTTGTTTCCAATTCTGCAAGTTTCTCATCCACATAAAACTGGAGACTAGCAATTGATTGTTGGAAAATACCAAAGCCATCTTTTAATACTTTATACCAAGCATTGTGAGGGCTATCTTCTAAATAGGGGCCAATCAAGGCGCAGGATTGGATGCCAATTTTACTGCCAATGCGGTCAAGTCTGCCAATTCTTTGTTCTAATTGATTAGGCGACCAAGGAAGGTCAAAATGAATTAACCAATCGGCAAACTGGAGGTTACGCCCTTCTTCTCCAGAGCGATCGCATACTAGAATAAAGCAGTTTGGGTTATCCTTGAACCTATTTAAGTCTTCTTCAACTTTGTCTGGTGGTTCTCCAAATTGATGTTTGGCTACTGTCTCTGCACCAAAGGTATCAGACAAATATCGGACGATTTCGCCGCAAGTTTGCACAAAGCTGGTAAATACAATAAATTTTGGCAGAATATCGCCAGTAATTGGTCTACGAATTCTCTGCTGTATCCTTGTGATGAATTCGTTGTGATTCTTCCGAACGTTTGCGGGAATTTTGAAGTGTGTACCTAGCTGATTCAGCAGGACTGTTTTCAAATTTTCCCTCCGTTCTCCGTCCTCTTGGGGTTGACGAATAATTTTTAGGAAGGATTGCAGAATCTCTTCTTCCCCTGGGAATTTGGGGGTTGTAGTTAAGATGCGAACATCATCTTCTTTAAACTCCTGGATGAGTTTAGCATGAGGTTTACCAGTTAAACGGGCGGTAATTACCTGTTCTAAAATTCCTAACCAAGTACCAGCAGCTAGGAATAACAGCAGAAAAATTCGCTGATATTGCTTGTCATTAGGAGCAACACTACGCCATTGATTGAGCAGTTCGTGAATATCAAGCGATCGCTCGTCCAAATCATACTCTTCTTTCGGCGTGAAATTGCGGTCAAAGATCACATCTTCCACCGCAGCGCGACGGTTGCGAAGCATTCGGCGGTGTAATCGATAAGTATCGCTGACGTGGACGCGAATTGCTTGGACGATTTGCTCTTGCTCAGTAGAATTTGCTTGTAAACAATTTTCTAAATCATCCGCCAGTTTCAGTAAATACTCATCCTCAGTAAAGAGTTTTCGTAGTTGCTGTAAGTTATTTTTGAGAACAACAGGTTCCGCACCTTCTTTAAAAGAAAGGAGAACTTTACCAGCTTGCTGACGGCTTTCTACTTTGGCGCGAAAACCTTCTAAATCACCAATTTTATAGGTTGTCGGGTCGAGCAAGTGCAACATGGCCAGAAAATCTTGCTCATGGTTGAGAACAGGAGTGGCAGATAATAAAAGTAAGCGATCGCTTTTATGAGCAATTTCTTTGCAAGTCTGAAAACGCTGGCGCACTGTTGCATCCTTAGAGGTCGCCATCGCTGCGATGTGATGGGCTTCATCTAAAATTAAGCAGCCTATCTTCGCTTTCAGGTTGATTTTATGGATATCTTCAACCGCCAGCACCGCTACCCGTTTGCCAAAATGGGAGATGTAAAACTTGTTTTCTAACTCAGTCCGCCATTGTTTGAGCAAATATTGCGGAACTAATACCACCGCCCCTCTTTTCGGTTCATCCAGAAGGAACTGACGCAGAATCGCACCCGCTTCGATGGTTTTTCCGAGTCCCACCTCGTCTGCTAGCAAGTAGCGCTGAATTGGGTCTTCCAGTACCCGCCTGACTACTTCAACTTGGTGAGGATAAAGATTGATATTTGCCGAAATCAATCCTGTCATCCCCCGACTCACAGCGCGTTGCTTAATCAAGGATTTCACGAACGCCAATCTTTTATCGTGGAAGTAGGGCGTTTCGTGACCCTTCATCGCCAGAGTTTGGATGGGGTCTGTATTTGGGAGATTACAACGAACGTAAATGTCTTCAACAGAAGCGATCGCAGTTTTCTTGTCTGGTAAATCAATTTGATACATTTCCGTATCTTCATCCCAGATGAAAACTCTGCCAACTATCCATTGATCCTGAGTTTGGGATTTAATATAGCATCGAGCCTGTGGTTCAAGCCTAACCTGAGAGAGCGAGCTTACAGGTAAAGTTTTTTGAAGACGTTGCCCTATAGAGCAGAAATACTCAACGTTTGCATTGGCATCAGATATTTCGGTAACTTTTCCGATACCCAAAGAGTTATTCTGGGACTGTACCAATAAACCAAGCTTAATCATAGATCCAGTCCCCTGAATACACTAAAAGAACCTTCCAGACTAGTTTTTTCACCTATATCTGGAAATTTTGCCGATCAACATTATAGATAATAAAACAGGAGTCAGAATACAGAATTCAGAATTGGTGAATACTCTACCCATAAGGGGATAGAGTTTTAAGGCGAGAATAGTTTAATTTTTTTCGCCTACTAGGGGCAAGTTTTAACCAATATTCGTCACCCACTCGTACAGAATTCATACTGTTAGCGATAGCGGGGCGTTTAGCCCATTCTGACTTCTGAGTTCTGAATTCTTCTTATAAACTGGGATTACAGTTTTTCGTTTTCGCGATCGCTATGCTTTTACGAAGATATAAAAGCTTACTCAAAATCAGCATATTTGTACTTTTACTTAAGATTACTGACTTTTGAGTATAAATTCATCTTCCGATTGATAGACTCAGCAGCATTCAAGTCTGGCATATCAGTTTGAGACTAGACTTAACCTCAAGAATATCCATTTAAACTGGACAAAGTACTTTAGGTTTCATTTAATTTCATCTAGTACAACACGGCGGAAATAAACCAATCATTCCAAATCAACAAAACCCTTATGCTGTATTCATTTTTAATTTTTAATTTTTAATTCCGCCTTGCGGTTCTAGGCTGATATATAGCTTAATAGATTAACGTTTTACCTTGATCATGCCACGATACAATTAAGAGGATGTTTGAAAAGTCATGATTGATGTATAAAATTTTTTTACCCCACCCTAGCCCTCCCCTTATAAAGGGGAGCCACTGCGTTGGGCGGCTTCGCCGACTTGAAGCATGTGGCGTGAGGGAACTGGATTTTATTGTTTCCCCCCTTTATAAGGGGGGACTAAGGGGGGTAATAATTCGATTAAAATCACAACATACTACTTTTCAAACATCCTCTAAGGTAATGTAGTTTTATTTACGATGAAGAAAGTCAGAGACAACACAATTAAGTTAAATCAATTTTTAAAATTGATGGGTATAGTGCCAACTGGAGGCCAAGCCAAGCTGATGATTCAAGGTGGGGATGTCCAAGTAAATGGTATGTTAGAAACCCGACGAGGACGGCGACTAGTACCAGGTGATAAAGTGACAATACAAGGACAGACTTTAGAGGTGAATTTAAACAATGAAGATGAAGATGTAGTCATATTCACCGAACAAACCGAGTAAGAAAGTTTATCCCAAATTTAAAAGTTTCTCTTTTTCCTTGTGAGTAATGCTGCAAATTTCCAACAAAGTTATTATCCCACAGACTGATATTGAAATTACTGCGATTCGCTCCCAAGGAGCCGGAGGCCAAAATGTTAACAAGGTTTCCACCGCAATCCACTTGCGCTTTGACATTGTGGCTTCGTCATTACCCGATTATTATAAACAACAGCTTTTAAAGCTGAACGATCGACGCATTACCCAAGAAGGAGTTGTCGTAATCAAAGCCCAGGAACACCGAAGCCAAGAGAATAATCGGGAGTCAGCCTTGAAACGACTTCAAGAACTCATTCAAAGCGCAGTTGTAGTGACGATAAAACGCAAACCCACCAAACCAACTCGCAGTTCTCAAAGAAAGCGCCTTGACTACAAAACTAAGCGCGGACAGGTTAAATCTAACAGAGGGAAGGTGACAGATTGTTGATTCATCGACTATTAGTAGAAAATATACGTATCATTCAATCTTAAAAAAGATGAATAAGACATTACTAAAGGTTTTGATGCTTGGGCTTTTAATCTTGTTTATCCTCTCACCCTTTGCGGCCCTTGCTAGTTTAATGCTTGTATTGTTAGTTGGGGCGTTTTTCTTTTTACTAGGGGACGTATTTCAAGCAATTATTGGTGGTGATACTGGCCCTAAAGAGTCACAAGAGTAAAATTCCCAATGAAAATAGGGATTTCCAGGACAAAGCTGCTTTCAAGCTGCGATCGCTTTAGCGTAGACAGTTTCCAATATGTCACATCATAAGTTGACATATATAATTTTTTATCAAACAAAAATTAAATAATTATAATACCGATTACCTGTGAGGTTGCATAGAACAAGTGGCTTGAGAAATTTATCTCACCAAGGCTGATTTTGTGTGGCTTCACAAAGAATTTGTATAACTATTAATACAAATCAAATCTCTAAATATGTATCTATACTAATCAAAAATATCCATTTTTTGGGGCATGATATTATTTGAATAATGCTCTATCTATTAAAATAAATACCTAAATCATAGTTAACATTGAGTAATAATTATATTTCCTGGGTATTGATACACTGAGTACTAATAGAGCTAAACTAGATAATAAGGAAAATTAAAAAGTTAGCATTCACAATATAATAGGTGTTAACAAAATAATTTTTTATAAACTTCAGAACAGCCTAAACACTTTTTTATAGTTACCTTAAAGCAGAATATATAGATGCGGATAATTGGACATATCAACTACAAAAGGTACTAACCATGAGTTCCCGCGCACTGCTGTTAGTAAATCGTCATGCCCGCCAAGGGGAAAAGGGTCTGTCGGAAGCGATTGAATATCTGAAGACACTCGACTTTGATTTAATTGAGGAGTCTACAGAAAATCCCAAACATCTTGCTGAAGTTATACTTCGCTATCAGCATCAAGTTGACTTCGTAATTATTGGTGGAGGAGATGGCACTCTAAATGCCGCAGTAGATGCTTTAATTGATACTCAGTTACCTTTGGGAATCTTGCCTCTGGGAACTGCCAACGATCTAGCAAGGACTTTGGGAATCCCCAATTCCCTTAGTGAAGCTTGCAAAATTATTGCAGATGGAAATTTACAGCGCATCGACTTGGGTTGTGTAAACGGCAAGCACTTTTTTAACGTTGCCAGTCTGGGATTGAGTGTAAAAATTACCCAACGACTTACCAAAGAAGTCAAACGCCGTTGGGGAATATTTGCTTATGCCGCTACTGCATTGCAAGTACTTTGGGAAGCTAGACCTTTTTCTGCTGAGATTGTGATCAACGGTGAATCGGTTCGTGTCAAAACAGTGCAAATTGCTGTGGGTAACGGCCGCTATTACGGCGGCGGTATGGCAGTGGCGGATGATGCCACTATAGATGACCAAAGGTTAGACCTTTATAGTTTAGAAATTCAACACTGGTGGCAAATTATATTATTACTACCCGCAATGAGACAAGGGCGACATATACATTGGGAGAATGTGCGTTCTCTTCAAGGTCAAGAAATAAAGGTGTATACTCGCAAACCGCGCCCTATTAATACAGATGGTGAAATCACTACTTACACTCCTGCTCATTTTCGGGTTATACCTAGAGCTATATCTGTTTTAGTACCCTCAAAAATCAGGAGCTAGGAGTCATTCAATTTTAGATTTTAGATTTTCCTTCAATCCAAAATCTAAAATATCTCCCTCTGCTACAAATGTGGGAACTCGCATCAACTCACGCCAAATGCATCTGAGATTTTCTGAAGATATAAAGTCCCTGTTGCAACGCCTAGCAGAACAACCACTGACTCTAGGTGATATTCTGGCAGAAACCTCAGAACGAGGCTTCAGCCTGGTAATTACATTATTAGTTTTGCCCTTTTTATTTCCTATGCCACCAGGATTAACTGGGCCTTTTGGTGCTGCTTGTTTACTGTTATCAGTGCAAATGCTTTTAGGGAGGCGATCGCCTTGGCTACCCAAAAAAATCGCTAACTATGAATTTCCTCGTCCCTTCGCCCAGTTGCTTTTGCAAAATTTGGGACGTCTTACCAAAGTTTTCCAGAAAATCACCCGTCCCCGATTGCCAAAAATAGCCCATAATCCTTTAATTTGGCGAATTAATGGATTTTGTCTTTCTTTATTAACAATATTACTAATCTTACCAATTCCGTTTACAAATCCCATTCCCACTATAGGGATTTTACTTTTGACTGTTGCCACCATCGAATCGGACGGTTTATTAATTTGCATCAGTTACGGCATTACTACCCTGATTACCTTGCTATTTGGATTTCTTGGTTATGCAATATGGTTAGCTCCCAGTTTGCTGCCATCTATATTTAAATAATAAAAGCCCCCAACTAAAAGCTGAGGGCTGTAATTTATTAGGGTGCATCTACCATTTATTAATCCACTTTAGTTATTGCCATATCCGGGTAAATTAGACTTTTGACAAAATTTATAGGAATTCGCTTTTATTTCTGAACGAATTTGCGTAGACAGGCAACAGGCAATCTTGCTACAGGCAACAGTCAAGAAGGCTTCTTAGTTGTACTGAGTTTTGTTCAAAAATCAAATATGAGTCCTATAGGAAAACGAGGTACTCATGCAATTTTGCATTTATATTTGTGACTTTTAAAACTTAAAATTTTTCAGGAAAATTGCTACCATAAAATGATTCACTCATTTATAAGTGTAATTAAATAAGCATATAAAATTATCTTTTGCTGTACATTTTCAGTCTTTCCGGACACCCAAACAAATAAAGATTAATAACAATTATCTGGAAGATGCTATTAATTAGTTTTCATGTTTACTTTACTTATTTATCATGAAGTTTATATATTGCTGCTAACTTTTTTTGAAAATTATAGTAACCTGAGTTTTAGTGAGTACGTTACTTGTTATCTACCATCTAGCTGAAAAGAGCTATTTTACAGGTATGTACTACCAATCAGGAATTTGGCTTTAAATTCTTGAATTTGTCACTCCAAACTATGCAGAGTGACTATTTAGACCCACACAACATTAGACCCGTTTCCATTACTTATGAAGAGATTCCCTTCTGCTGATTTGGCTGCCTGTGCATCTCACCACACACCATCATGGCGGTAATTATCAGCTAACTCATCCTTGGTCGGAAGTTTACCAGTCTTGTTGTGCAAGTGATAATTTTGCCCAATCCTAACACTAAGAGTTGCTCCAACACGGTTCAGTTAACGTTTTAATCTTTTGAAGATCCCTCCAACCCACGCCAGTCAGTCATGGGGCACTGGTGTCAACTTAACG
>NZ_JAWJTF010000051.1:62231-64480 GCF_048836525.1 Nostoc sp. CALU 546 | reverse complement strand
ATTACCCAAAAATTTCAAGATAGACCCCGACACCAAATACTGGCTCAAAGAACGCGCTATCCTGGATGAACACGAAGATGTGCGAGGTGCAGCAGTTAAAGAATTAGCGAAAAACTTCAAAGATGACCCCGACACCAAATCCATTCTAAAAGAATGTGCTACCTGGGATGATCACGAAGATGTGCGAGGTGTAGCAGCTGAAGAATTAGCTAAGAACTTCAAAGATGACCCCGACACTAAATCTATCCTAAAAGAACGTGCTACCCACGATGATCATGAGTATGTGCGACGTGTAGCAGTCCAAGAATTAGCTAAACACTTTAAATATCAGCTTGAGTTGTTTGAAATTTACCGCTACTGCGCTGTTAATGACCCCTTTAAGGATAGCGATGAGTCTTATAGCTCCAACCCTCGGCGCATTGCACTGGAGATAATTATCAAGCAATTTCCTCAGCATCCCCAGACTTTACCACTGTTGCGCGATCGCGCCAAAAATGACCCAGATGAGCAAGTGCGGGAATTTGCTCAGAAGAAGTTAAAGCAGTGGGAAGGGTAAATGTAAGCTGAGTATATGCCTAAGAAAATCAGAGAACTCAAAAGCTTGTTGCTGCAAGCAGGATTTACTTATAAACCTGCAAAGGGTAGCCACAGTAAATGGCTGCATCCGCACTTGCCTAAAGCTATCATTATTGCTGGCAAAGATGGTAGCGATGCCAAACCTTATTTAGAAAAGCAAGTCAATGAAGCACTAGAAGAACTAAATAAAATTAAAGAAGACGAGGAGAGAGAAGAATGAAATATACAATCGTGATTCAATGGTCAGAGGCAGACCAATGTTATGTGGTTTCGCTACCTGAGTTTACGCATATAATGCAGCCTTGCACTCACGGAGAGACTTACGAAGAAGCTCTTAAAAATGCTCAGGAAGTTTTAGAGATGCTGATTGAATCATCTTTAGCTGATGGTGAACCTCTCCCAGAGCCTAAGACGCTAGGAAAGCCTTTGGAAGTTGCATAGATAAGCAAGAGAAAAAGAATGAATTATCACTACACGATAATTATTCAGTGGTCTGATGAAGATGAGTGTTTTGTTGTCAGTCTTCCTGAATGGGGAGAATTTTGTCACACTCACGGAGAGACTTACGATGAAGCTTTGAAAAATGCTCAGGAAGTTTTAGAGATGCTGATTGAATCATCTTTAGCTGATGGTGAACCTCTCCCAGAGCCTAAGACGCTAGGAAAGTCTTTGGAAGTTGCATAAAATTTATGAATTAAAAAGGTAGCTTATAAACACATCTGTAAATACAGCCAAAGTCTACGATGAAATTATAGAGTTTATTGCTGCTGGAACCACTCCCCAAAGCGTTATCGATTTCAAACTCTCGGATGCAGCCAAAGACCGTTTAGAGGATCTCGTTTACCGTGCAAAAACTGAAGGTATTACAGGAAGCGATAAGCGAGAGTTAGATCATTTCCTGACGCTAGAGCATATCATGACTTTGGCAAAAGCAAGAGCTAATCAGTACATCAGCGTTAAAACAGATAAATAAATAGGTTATGATGTGCGATCGCACCCACCAATGGGAATTCTATACTTAGCATCTATTGCTACTTCACCATTAGAACTCCCAAGGTAAATATATAATGGCCTATCAAAATATTGCAGCCGCCCTTTCGCCACAAGATATCCAAGAAATTAAAGCTGCGCTACAGACAGTCCAAAGAAAGATGCCCTTTCTGATTACTCTCAGCACTGAAGAACGGCGTAAGCTGGTAAAAATGGGCGATAAAAGCCTAGCCTTTGTAAACAATAGCGTCACTGCTGCTCAGTCTAACCGCGAAATTCTTCCAGCCACTTTTGATGTTGAGGAACTGGTTCAAGATTATCAATTAGCCACTGTGCTTACAGAACTTTTAACCTCAATGCAGCAACTCACCGAACAAGTAGATGATACCCTAATGGCTGTCGGCAGTGAAGCGATGACTAGCAGTTTGACTGTTTATGATTACGTGAAGACTGCATCAAAAAAGACTCCAGGCTTAAAAACTGTTGCTGAACAGTTGGGTGAACGCTTTAAGGCTATTGGTAAAGGTAAATCTGCAAAAACTCCCGTCTCTTGATAATTTAAGACTCATTCACAAACTGTAGGGGCGTACATTTGTACGCCCCTATTCTGTTTATCCACCTTTTATCTCCGTTAATGAGTCTTTGAACTGGATGAATCCACCTTTTATCTCCGTTAACGAGTC
>NZ_JAWJTF010000051.1:0-62171 GCF_048836525.1 Nostoc sp. CALU 546 | reverse complement strand
TGGATGAATCCACCTTTTATCTCCGTTAACGAGTCTTTGAACTGGATGAATCCACCTCTGAACTCCATTGACAGGAGTACACGGGTAGGGGCACAACATGTTGTGCCCCTACGATTATCTGTACCTCACCAACTTGCAATCTGCTGTAAATTAAACCTAATTAGTGACTTCTTTCTATCATAGAACTTGTGAAATCAATTAATAGGAGGATGCCAACCACTAATTGTCCAACGT
This sequence comes from Nostoc sp. CALU 546, assembly GCF_048836525.1. Lineage (NCBI taxonomy): Bacteria > Bacillati > Cyanobacteriota > Cyanophyceae > Nostocales > Nostocaceae > Nostoc > Nostoc sp. CALU 546. Next base: position 61,937 of record NZ_JAWJTF010000051.1, on the reverse strand, counting down.
CGTCGAGCAACAACTATAACTGGATTATTCATTCGCAAGCAAACAATTGTAGCCCTGCCAATAGTAGTTAAACCTTCAACTCTTGTCCCATCAGAACTCCAATTAAAATGGTCTGACCATCTCTGTGTACGTGGATGAAATAGAGGTGTTATTTCCCCAATTAAAGGGTCTATAGCTTCGGTTGAATCAGCTTTAAATTCATTGCAAGAACGACAAGCTAAACATAGATTGTCAAACGTAGTTTCCCCACCTTTAGAACGGGGTTGAATATGGTCATAACTCATAGGAATGCCGCTATTAGCTTCAGTAGTTAAGCAATAACAGCAACGTCCTTTATCGCTAGCAGATATTTTAGTTTTTAAGCTTTCAGGAATGTATTTAGACACAATAGTTTAAGCAGTTGGCATATAATGTCCTCGCCAACGGAGTAACACAGCAGCTTGGGCTTTACAAAGCATAAAACTATCTGCTTCGTGACGCAGTTTTATGAGTTCCAATTGTTCTGCATCTGTAATGTTACCACTAGAGTTACATTCCAGCAGAAAGTTGTATCGTTCCATTTGCTCTGCTGTTTTACGACTGCGGACAATTTGCCACAAACTATTGTCATCTAGTTTATCTAAAGCCGCGAGGTCAGCTTGGAATTCCTCTGGTACATCATCCCATTCTGGAGGACTACCTACTTGCAAAGCATGAACTATTACCTCTTCAATGGGGCGACGTTGCGCGTGGGCAGTGTTAACTAAACGCTGATAGAGTATTTCTGGAATTTGCAGAGTAATTGTTTCTGTTGCCATTACTTTTTTATATCAATATATCAATGATAATATTCAAAACTCAAGTAAATGGATTAAGTATGGCAATACCGCATCCCTCGAAGTCTTTTGTATTTCTTGTTACTAATGTTATTTGGTGAATTTCGGCGGTTGCGGCAATTATTATATCCGCTTGAGTGCGAGGTTTTCCTTGAGTTTGTAGGTATCCTCTTAATTCACCCGCACGTTTAGCAATTTCTGGGCTGACAGGGATTAGCTGACAGTAAGTTACCAAAAAATTATCAAACCAAGTTTTAATCCTGGAGTTGGGTTTTGCTGATAAACCATAGCAAATTTCTTCTAATGTAATAGCGCTGAGAAAAATTGATGAGATGCTTTGACTCCAAGCAATGACTCCAGAATTGGGTATTGGACGAGCTAATTCACTGATAATGTTAGTATCACAGAGAAAGCTCATACTATTCCTCAGCAAATGGAATAGGGCGATCGCTACATCGTGCAGGAGTTTCTAAAATGTAATTCTCTTCCGCACAGAGTTGACGTAATTCTGCAAAAGCATCTGCGAAGGAAGAGACTTTTTGTTGCTGATGCCAAGCAAGGAAGGCTTGAAAAAGTTTAGGTTCTACGATCGCAGCAACTAATTTGTCCTGATTGAAGATTAATTGAGGTTCTAATGCAATAGCATCAATCACCTCTGGCAGTTTTTGTTGTGCTTCGTCAAGTTTCCAGTTCATTTGTTTTAAATGTTGGACTGCTGATTATAACTTAACGTAACTTTAGATATCGCTTGGCATAGATCGAGATAATCTTGATTAATCGCTTGCTAGTACATCTCCATCGCTCAAAGAGTCTAGACAGAGAATAATCAGGATTAATCATGCTGTGTTGTTGGTAAATTTTACTGATTTTTTGTGTTTTCAGCTAAATACTCAAAACTGCTAACTCAGCACTCACTACTTTAGCCGCCAAATTTTGATGGTGAAGTCACCACTACCACTGGCAAGGGTTTTGCCATCTGGGCTAAAGGCGACGGAACGAACAAAGCCAGAATTACTGAGAGTGCGGATTTCCTCTCTGGTTGCCAGATTCCACAGTTTGATGGTGTTGAGAACACCACCACTAGCAAGGGTTTTGCCATCTGGGCTAAAGGCGACGGAATAAACCCAGTTATGCCCTGTGAGGGTGGGGATTTCTTCTCCAGTTGCCAGATTCCACAGTTTCATGGTGGTGTCATCACTACCACTAGCAAGGGTTTTGCCATCTGGGCTGATGGCGACGGAATTAACCGAGCCAGAATCCCCAGTCAGAGTGCGGATTTGTTCTCCGGTTGCGAGATTCCACAGTTTGATAGTGTAGTCAGTAAGACCACCGCCACTGGCAAGGGTGTTGCCATCTGGGCTGAAGGCGACGGAATTAACCGAGCTAGAATGACCTGTGAGGGTTCTTTGCAATAAAACTCCGCTTGGTATGCTGGCAACTATAGATATAGGATTAGTTGGAAACAAGTTATAACGAAAATAACCATATATTTGAGTTCCAATAATTGGAATAGCAGCACCTACCAAGAATCTTGTTCTCCAATTAGTATTTTGTCTAGATGCCTTTTGTAGCGCTACTTTTGGCTTTACTGGTGCTGGTGATTTTCCAGTTTGAGGCTGATGGGGTAATGTAGCAGGGAATGATGATTGTGGTTGAGGTACAACTACTGGCTGGGTTGGGTGTACTGGTGAAAGTAATGGTAACGGTGAACTAAAATCCTGTAAAACTTCTTCAGCAGATTGGTAACGTTGCTGATAATCTTTTTGCAGTAACTTATCAAGAATCTTCTCCAATTCGCTGCTTTGTGGTTGTTGCAAATGCTCCCGCCAAGAAGAAACCCACCCATAACCTTGTTGTTCCCACATAATCCAAGGGTGAATTCCACTCAGTAAGTGAAAGCAAGTTGCACCAACACTATATAAATCACTTGCTGGATAAGCTTTACCATCCTGTATTTGTTCTAATGGCGCATAACCTGGGGAACCAATTATTGTTCCTGGGTTAGTGATAACTGTCATGGTGAGTTGCTTAGAAATCCCAAAATCTATCAAGACTAACTTGCCGTCAGTGCTGCGACGAATGATATTTTCTGGTTTGATATCGCGGTGAATAACTTTGTGCTGATGAACCGTTTTCAGGATATTTAATAAATCAAGCAAAACTTCCCCGATTTTTTCCTCGTTGAAAGTTCCCTGTTGTTTTAATTCAGCTAATAAATTCTGCCCGTTGATAAACTGCTGCACTAAATACAGATTATTTTCTTCTTCAAAGTATGCCAACAGCGTGGTAATCTGCGGATGTTCTCCTAGTTGTTGCAGTCGCCTTGCTTCTTGCTCAAATAGTTCTGTGGCTTTGTTTTTTGCCGCAGTTCCCTGTACTCGCGGCGCAAATTGCTTGATAACACAATATTCATTCAGCTTGTCTAAATCTTCTGCTAAATAGGTTTTACCAAATCCCCCGCCACCTAATGTTTTTATCGGGCGATAACGGTTTCTCAACACCACCAATCCTGTGCCGCAGTTACAGCAAAACATTGTGCCATCAGGATTGGGCGGATTGTGGCAAGCTGGATTTAGGCAGCAGATCATAACTGTGCAATCTATAAGCAAATGTATTTATTATCGCTTAAGCACGGTCTACTTCTGGTAGAAACTGTCAAGACTGTCATTGACAAGGGTTTTGCTATCTCGGCTATATAGCGGTTATCAGTTGAGTGCAATACAGACCTAACCCCCAGCCCCTTCCCTACAAGGGAAGAGGAGTAAAATTCAAAGCCTCTCTCCTTTTAGGAGAGAGGTTTGGAGAGAGGTCAAAGTGTATTGCATCAAAATGAGAACCGCTATATTTGGTTTTGTTGATTTCTAGCCAGTTGCAGAGCGGGAAATGAACTCTGTTGAGCGCTGTATCAATGATGTAGAGCTATTCTACAGCACTCATTTGACAACTGGCATAGCTGGGACATCAGAAGCGGAAAGTTTTACCTTATCCCTCGTACAACTTCTTCACTGTCCCTTTGTGTTGATATCTCCATTAAAACTGCAACTCGAAGTCATGAAATGCCAAATTGCCAAAATTGCTGAGGGCGGTATTTCATCCCCATATTCTTTTCCTGGAACAGCAAATCTTTGCCCAAGATTTGCCACTATACACGTTAACTAAGCTGTGATACCTGAAGTTACAGAGTTGTCACAGAAGGCTCTTGCACGCTATCGTTAACAGTTTTTGGTTCTACAAAAGCTTCTCGACCTGTAATCAATCTAGAGCGACGATTACGAGTGATATAATTCCATGCCCACTGAAATACTACTAGTAATTTGGTGTCAAACTCGATTAAGAAGTAGATGTGGACTAGTAGCCAAAATGCCCAAGCAATGAAACCTGTGAGTTTGATTAAGCTTAAATCTACAACAGCTAAATTTTGCCCAATCATCGCCAAACTACCCACATCGTTGTAATGAAATTGTGGCATAGTCTTACCTTGAAGCCGTCGTTGAATTAGTTTACCTACATACTCTCCTTGTTGTTTAGCTACGGGTGCAACACCAGGTAAAGGTTTAGCATCTTGATGGGAGAAGTTGGCTAAATCTCCAATTACGAAAATGTTGTCATAACCCTCGATAGACAAGTCAGGTTCTACAATTACACGTCCGGAGAAATCGCGCTCTACACCTGTAGTTTCTGCTAAGACTTTCCCCATTGGGGAACCTTGAACACCTGCTGCCCACAAGATAGTTTTTGAGGCAATTTCTGTAAATTCATTGTCTTGCTTGAAAGTAACAATATCACCTTCAATATTTGTCACCCTGGTGTGAGTGTGGAGTTCTACACCCAACGTTTGCAAAGATACTGCTGCTGATGCAGATAATTCTGGCACCATGTGTGGGAGGATGCGAGGGCCCCCTTGTAATAGTAAAATTTTTGTTTCTGAAGTGTCGATGCTGCGGAAATCTTCTTTGAGAGTTTTGTATGCCAATTCTGCGATCGCACCTGCTAATTCTACACCAGTCGGGCCACCCCCCACAATCACAAAACTCAGCCAAGCACGGCGTTTTTCAGGATCAGTTTCTTTTTCTGCTGCTTCAAATGCGCCAAATATCCGGCGACGCATTTCTATGGCATCTTCCACAGTTTTCAAACCAGGAGCAACTTCTTCCCAGTGATCTTTACCAAAATAGGAATGGTTAGCACCTGTGGCGACAATTAAAGTATCATAAGGTACTACTTCATCGCCCAAAATAACTTGTTGCGCTTTTGGATCGATCTCATTTACTTCTCCCAACAACACCTTTGTATTCTTGCTTTTCTTAAATACAGATCGCAATGGTGCAGAGATATCAGAAGGTGATAGCGTACCTGTGGCAACTTGATATAAAAGCGGCTGAAATAGGTGAAAGTTGCGTTTATCAATGAGAGTAACATTTACATTCGCTGCATTCAGACCCTTTGCTGCATACAGTCCACCAAAACCACCACCAATAATAACAACCTGATGTGGTGCATTCTTATTAATTCCAACTGCCATAAGAAATATGCCCTTGTGTTAAGAAGCTGTAACTATTCTTAACAAAGATGTAACAGCATTATGATGTGGGTTGCTGTTTATTTAGAACAATTGAAAAAATCATAAAAGTAGCCAAAGTTAGTTCTTATATCGGTTCTCGATAAGCGTGAAGTACAATTTTGACCTCACTTCCATTCCTCTCTCCTTTTAGGAGCTACGGTGTACACACAAGTCTAATTACCCCCCTTAATCCCCCCTTGCCAAGCAAGGGGGGAAATAGAAAATCTAGTTCCCTCCCCAATGCATCGGGGAGGGTTAGGGTGGGGTAATTCGAGGACTGGTAGTGATTCGATAACTTGTGTATACACCGTAGCCTTAAAAAGGGGGGGGCAAAAAATTCTCAAAGTCCCCCTTTTTAAGGGGGATTTAGGGGGATCTTACTATGTTTTGCATTGTGTATAAAGATATGTGTAAACGGTAGCTCCCCAAGCGGGGAAACAAGAAAATCAAATCGGATTCCTATATTTACAAAAGTACAATGCTTTCCTTAAAAACATCTATATAATAAGATATTCACTATGAGCGATAACTATATTTGGAAACGTATACATACATACAGACAGCAAATCCTAAAAGAAAATAAAGAAACCTGTCGTTCGCCTATTCAAATAATAAGATACTAATAGTAATAGGAGATACAGAATATTGATTTTTAGTCTCATCTAAATCATATTTGAGTGCATCTGAGTACAGCTTAATATATTGCAAAATATCTTGATAAAATCTTAGCAAAAGCTTACGGGTAAAGTTTCTTGTAGCGTGAACAGAAATTCTTAAACCCTGCCCCAAAAATACTAGTACCCCCATCATTAAACACTAGTGCCCCTACCCCAAGATAAATTTTAAGTTTATCTAGAGTCGGGGTTTTGGCGTTTGAGTACAACCTTAATCAATCCAATAAATCCAATCAGCATTGAGTTTTGTATCGAGTTGGATGTCACCTGATATAAGCATAAAAATAGCAGATGACTCTTTTACCAGATAGACATTACCGATGCAACAGTCTTTAGACAGTATTAGCAATCCCCCAAGTACCAAAACGCAGGATTCTGCCCATACATCCATGCTGAGAAATCTTCTCTCTGGCGTTTTTTTTGAGCCATTATTGAGTGATTTTCGCATTATTTTTGAGCGCGATCCAGCCGCCCGGAATTGGCTAGAAGTGGTGTTTTGCTACCCTGGATTGCACGCGCTATCTTTGCATCGTCTTGCTCACTGGTTACATGGTCGAGGAGTCGGTTTTATTCCCCGCTTAATTTCTCACTTGGGGCGATTTTTGACCGGTATTGAAATTCACCCAGGTGCAGAGATTGGACACGGCGTGTTTATCGACCACGGAATGGGAGTAGTCATTGGCGAAACTGCGATCGTGGGCGACTACACACTGATTTACCAGGGCGTCACCCTTGGCGGAACTGGTAAAGAAACTGGTAAGCGTCATCCCACAGTGGGCAAAAATGCAGTGATTGGGGCGGGTGCGAAAGTTTTGGGTAATCTGCAAATTGGCGATCGCGTCCGTATTGGTGCAGGTTCCATTGTCTTGCAAAATGTCCCCAGTGACTCCACAGTGGTGGGAATCCCCGGCCGAATTATTTCCCGCAACGAAAGCGGCGTCAGCCTTTCTCCCTTAGAACATGGAAAGCTACCCGATGTGGAAGCAACCGTGATTCGTTCTTTGCTCTCGCGCATCGAAGAACTCGAAAAACAACTGCAAATTTTAAGAGAAGAGTCATTAGTCATTAGTCATCGGTCATTAGCAAAGGACAAATGACAAAGGACAAATGACAACTGACAAAGGACAAATGACAAATGACAAATCACGTTTTGCAGATTCCTTTGAGCGATCGCTGGCGAATCTATCACCGATTGCAAGAGTTAAAAATTAATTGCTCTTGTCCCCCTGATGGTTCTTTACGGGTGCAAGTGAACAATTTGCTCGAAGTAATTCTAATTCGCAGTACAGTTATGCAACTTCTTGCTTCTCGTCACGAATTATTAGAATGGCTAGAGCGTTGCTGGCATTACAGTGATGAGTCATGATTATTTCAAAAAGACCTAATTTAGAGATGATTAATCTTGAATTCATGACGCAAGTACTGGACTTTATCCTTTTTGTCCATAGATGCACAAAGCTCAAATAGGTTTAGAGTTTGAAGCTACTGTCCGCTAGCAGAATTTGTTGCAGACTGAGATGGATTAGATGGGGTTTAGATTTTGTTGGGTCTACTAAATCTGAAATTCCCCTGACATATAGCAACAATTAGAAAGGCGAAATTCTCAAATATAAATTGAGATTTCTGATTTTTAATTTTTTCCCAAATTAAGAAATTGAAAGTTCAATCAATTATGGCGATTCGGAACAGAGATATAAAACTACTCAATTTTTTGCACAATGAACTTGAACTTTCAAATGCCGATATTGCTGTAGCTCTGCGACACCGTGAATTAGAAAATGGCCCACTACCGATGCTCCTCTGGCAGTATGGTTTCGTTGATTTGGAGCAGCTAGGAAAAATATTTGATTGGCTAGCAGACCACAGTTAGCTAGTTTGAACCCCTTAGCTTTAAGTAGCATTATCTGCCTAAATTACACCCAAATGCACTAGAAAAGATGAGGTTACGAAGATGATTACATCCTTAATTGCTGGATTTTGTGTATTACTTTGTTCGGGATTTGCTAATAGTTATATTAGCTCATTGCTACTCGAAGACATTTCAACTGACATCGGTAAAAACGATTAGTAATTTATACATTGATTTAGTTCCTTGCCATACAGATGTGATGCTAATAATGGGGCAATAATTAAGGATCATGTATCCTACATTATGAATTGTGATATTTTTAGCATTTACCATCACGAGGGATTGTAGAGGGAAAGGATATTAAGAATACTTCCAAGAGAGGGATATTTGCAATGAATCAAATCATAATTAATGACACTACACTACGTGATGGTGAACAAGCAGCAGGTGTTGTTTTTACCCTAGAAGAAAAAGTAGCGATCGCTAAATTTCTCGATGCTATTGGTATACCGGAATTAGAAGTGGGTATACCGGCAATGGGCGACGAAGAAACCCGTGCGATCGCTGCAATTTCTGACTTGGGTTTACAAGCAAAACTCTTGGGCTGGAACCGCGCTGTCATCTCAGATATCAAGGCTTCCATCGCCTGTGGTCTGAACAGGGTGCATATTGCCATTCCCGTCTCTGGTATCCAAATTGCCACTAAATTTCATGGTCAGTGGCGAGTAAGTTTGCAAAAACTCAAAGACTCAATCCACTTCGCCCTCGATCAAGGTCTTTGGGTAGCAGTTGGTGGAGAAGATTCTTCCAGGGCTGATGAAAACTTCCTCTTAGATGTAGCACTTTATGCCCAAGAATGGGGTGCATCCCGCTTCCGCTTCTGCGACACCGTGGGAGTTCTCGACCCCTTCACCACCTACACTAAAGTCCAAAGGCTGGTTTCCGCGTTGACGATTCCCCTAGAAATCCACACGCATAATGATTTTGGTCTGGCAACTGCCAACGCTCTTGCGGGTATCAAAGCCGGAGCCTCATCAGTGAATACCACAGTCAACGGATTGGGTGAAAGGGCAGGAAATGCAGCATTAGAAGAAGTTGTCATGGCGATCAAACGCATCTACGGCGTTGATTTGGGCATTGACACACCAAGTTTGCTGGAACTGTCTCAACTAGTTGCAGCCGCATCAGGAGCCGATGTACCACCTTGGAAAGCGATCGTTGGCGAAAACACTTTTGCTCACGAATCAGGCATCCATGCTCACGGGGTATTGCAAAATCCCATTACCTACGAACCATTTGCACCCGAAGAAGTCGGTTGGGAACGGCGTTTAGTAGTAGGTAAACATTCTGGACGGCATTTGGTTGCTAACTTGCTAGAACAGCATGGAATTTTCTTGAACTCCCAAGAAACCCAATCTGTTTTAGATGCAGTACGCCATCAATCGGTACAGAAAAAACGCAGTTTGACGACAGAAGAATTGTTGAATTTGGTCAGAGAACAGAGGTACTCTCATGCAACGCGATGAATTAGAACTAAACTTGCCACCCGCTTTTGAAATTGGTGAAAAAGTCAGAGTTCGTAAACTGCTAAAAAACGATGGTACCTTTCCTGGTAAGGAAGTCGGCCAAGTTTTAGTGAACAAGGGAGATATCGGTTACATAGCGAGTATAGGCACATATTTGCAGACTTCCTATATATATGCTGTGCATTTCTTAGAGACAGGGTTTGTCGTCGGCTGCAAGAAAAAAGAACTAGAATCGGTTGAGGAATCTCATGAAAGTAATGCTACGGATGAATGATGCCGGCACTTTAGTAGTTTACGTTGCTAAAAAAGACCTGGAAGAAGAAGTCGTCAAACAAACCGATGGAAACGATGGCAAGATTCTCACCCTAGCAAATGGTTGGGAATTAGAATTTCGTGAATTGCCAGACACAGCAAATTTACCTCAAACAGTAGAAGCTAAACGCCTAGCTTAAAAAAACGGGGAGTGGGAATTTTAGATTTTAGATTTTGGATTTTGGATTAAATTTCAATCTAAAATCTAAAATTGAATTGACCCATTCCCCATGCCCAATGCCCAATGCCCAATTCCCAATAACTTTTTATCAATCATGGGTAACAAGTATTTGACGTTATCAGAATTGAACCTTGAGGGACAGTTACTAGGTTTTCTTGGTGGTGAACCAGGAAAATATAAATACTTGCAATTGGCAGTTCCATCGGGAAATGTAGACATTAAACTGCCTAAAGAGTTGCGTCGTTTAATAAGTTCATCCTTAGTTCCTGGTCAGCAACTTCGCATTTGTGGCCATAGTAAGGTAGACTCGCGCACAAGTAAAATAAAAATCAAAGCCTATCGGGTGACACCAATTGATGCGTGTCCAAAGCAAGATTTACCACCTCAACCCAAAGCGAGGATTATGGTATGTCAAAAGAGCGGTTGCCTAAAACGTGGTGGTAAAGGATTATTATCAGATTTAGAAAAAACTTTGTGCGATCGCGGTTTGTCAGACAAAGTTACTATTGAATATACTGGTTGCCAAAAATGCTGTGGCAGCGCTCCCAACTGTGTTTTGCAGCTTGGTAAAAAGAAATACAAGAATATTCATCCTGATGCGATCGCATCTTTGCTAGAAAGTCACTTAACTCAATATTAGTAAACTTCTCTAGCGATTCTTAAAATAATACACAACTTTGTAGGGGTAAAATTTTACCCCTATTTGTTGTAAGTATCGTGTAGTAATCTTGTCAAACTGCGATCGGCTAAGTTATAACTGCTGCAACGTTAGTAATACTGGATACAAACATAACTTATAAAAATTTTCAGTAGTCTTGTTCAAGCTGGATTACAACTTTCATTATTGTGTATAAATTTCCGCAAATATCTTAAATAGCTAAAAATCAATGTCTTTGTTTAGCAATTTACTCAACCTACATTCAGGAAGCAAGCCGCTTGAAGATTTTTTTACAGAGATTGTCGCTTATTTTTTATCCCTGAATAACGATATTTTAATTGATTGGCTAAAATATCACTCAATTATTAGTGATGATAATTATTCCAGCATCAAGATTTCAACCCAACAAGAACACAAAGGACTTGAAAGCCATACTGAAGATAGTAGATTAGACATTGTAGTTGAACTATCAGATGGTTTAAATACAGATGTAATATTTATTGAATCAAAAGTTGGCTCTCGTGATGGCAACCATGCGTTAAAAAAATATGCTGAAATTTTGAGTAAATTACCAAATGCCAGATATCGAATTTTAATTTACATCACCCGTGATTATGATCCAAAAGACGAAATCAAAACTCTAGCATCTAATTTAGAGGCAAAGGTAAATTTTTATCAATTGAGGTGGCATCAATTCTATGCCCATTTACAACAACACGCGACTGATATATTAGCCAAAGAAATACTAATTTTAATGAGGGGAAATGGAATGTCTGCCACAAATCAATTTTCATCAGTTGACTTATTGACAATGGTGAATTTTAACAAAACTCTCAAGCTCATGGAATCAACCCTCAATGATGAAATACAGCAGGAATTCAAACTAGCTTTTGGAGGTGTTATCAAAGGCGCAGCAAGTAGGACTCAATGGAAATGGGACGAGAGATATATTATCTACACCCACTTTTCTCCTTCAGTATGGGACTTATGGTGTGGTCTTGGATACTTCGATTTAAATCCGATTAATTTAACTGATTATCCATATTTAGGTATATTTTTGCAAGTTTCCCATAGATTTGGACAACGCACAAAAATTATTGAATCTATGCAGAAAATAATTAATGATAAGCCTAATATATGGACTCCTGTTAATTTAAAAGTTTTGCCAGCATGGTCAGGTATATTCTATCGAAAAAGTCTACAAGAATTTTTATCTGAAAAAGACCAGATATCTACTATTAAATTATTTTTCCAAGAGTCAATAAAGGAATTGAAAGCGGTTCAGGAACAATATTTTGATTTTCCTTGGAAGGGTGTAGGTATAGAAGCAACTACAGAAATAGAGAATGAAGAAGACCCAAACACCTCACTATCTCTCATCGTAGAAGTTTAATCAGTTAGAGCTATATTAAGATAAAAGTAACTCTGCATTCTCGTAGCTGTTATGAGCCTTACTACTGCTAAACGCTTTACTATAGCTGAATATCACCGTCTAGCTGAACTTGGCTTCTTTAAGGAGAATGACCGAGTTGAGCTAATTAAGGGTGAAATAATACAGATGGCAGCAAAAGGTACACCGCACTCTGTTTGTAGCACCCGCTTATATCGGGAGTTGTTCAAGCTGGTTCTAGAAGAGGCGATTCTTCGAGGACAAGAACCAATTATTATACCTGATGATAGCGAACCAGAACCCGATCTAGTCATTGTGCGAAATCGTCCTGATGACTATTTAGAAGCTCATCCTAGCCCATCTGATGTATTGTTGGTAATTGAAATTTCTAATTCTACTTTGAAATATGACCAAGATGTAAAATTATCTGTTTATGCAGAAGCTGGTATTTCCGACTATTGGATATTTAATTTAGTAGATAACCATCTAGAATATTACAGCGAACCTTATAAAGATTTACAGGGTAAATATGGTTATCGCCGCAAGTTAATTTTTCTGCAAAATGAATCAGTTAGTCTGCCATATTTTCCTGATTTAGTTCTGGATTTATCTAAAGTATTTCCAGGTTAATATATGAGAAGTTATGTCTAATGACAAGCCACTGTGGATATACGGGTATAGCTTCTATCTGCTGGAGACTTCCCAAGGATTAATAATAGAAATACCACACCCTTCAAAGTCAGAGAAATTGCGTGTTGCTATGGTTGCTGCATGAGTGTGACAAATAGCTGCAATCTGAGCATCGGCTTGGGAAATAGGATTACCATTGTGTCTTCTTTGAGACGCAATATTAGCAAAAGCTACAGCAGCAGCTTGATCAAAAGGAAGAACACGCCCAGCAAAATCTTCTGAGAACATCAGATGTGCTGCTTGACTAAGAGGATGTTTTAAAAGTCGAAGCGAGTCAAAAATTATGCCAGTCGCCTGACCATAATCCGGATCATCGCAATGTAAATAAAAGTCTCAGAGGTTTCTGGTAGTCGTTCATAATCTTTACTTAAACGCCGACACCAGTTAAGCCAACCAAAAGTTCGCTCAACAACCCAGCGCTTTGGTAAATGGACAAAACCTTTCTTTTCCAAGGGTCGAAGCACAATTTCCACAATCCAGCGAAACATATCCATCACCCAACGCATAAATTCTTCGCCTCGGTATCCTCCATCCATCCAAATAGTGTGCAACCGCTTTACCTGATTTCCCGTATCATGAACTCGTTTGAGGACTTGTTTAGCTCCTTGGCGCTCTGGAAGGCTTGCAGAGGTAACTAACACTCGTAAAACTAGTCCTAGTAAATCTACACTCAGATGTCGTTTCCGACCGTGTATTTTTTTGCCTGCATCATAACCTACCTCTTGGGATATCATGGTTGCTGTTTCCACCGATTGACTATCGACTGCTGCTTCTGACGGGCTAGGTTCACGTCCTGCTGCCACGCGAGTCCATTGGTATAATTTGTCGTGAATTTTTAACCAAGTTCCATCTTGGCTCCATCTCCAAAAATAACCATAAACAGTAGACCATGCAGGAAAATCCCCTGGTAATCCTCTCCAAGTACATCCTTCACAAAGTACGTAGAGAATAGCATTGACAACGGTGTATATAGCTATCCTACGAGGCCGACCCCCTGCTTTCGGTAAGGGAAACTCTTTTTCAATCAATTCCCACTGTTCCCAACTCAGGTTACTACGATATGCTTTAGTCATTTGCTCACAAGGTGCTGATGCTTATAATTTCAGCTTAAGCCTTGTGAGCTTTCTTACAATTGCCCCCCACTTTTAAAACATCCTCTAAGTTCATCTCGCCGTTTTCCCGCAGGGAGTAAGGCGATACCGTAGAGAATTTCTGCTTGAGTGATTGTTGTGGTAAACAGACTCATTAACGATTGTTGAGCAGCTCAACTACGAACTATTTCAGATTTTTTAGGCTTCATTAATTCTGATAAAACGTTTGTATCAAGAATAATCATTCTTCAAATGTTGATACGGTGCGAATAGGTTCTCTAGGAATTTCCGGTAATTCAAAGTTCTCCAAATTCGCAAAACGTTCCTCAAGTATATTAGCTAAGTTTAAGGAATGTTCCTGATTTTCTGTTAGAGCCATACGAATAATTTCTCTGGCTTCTTCTTCAAGGGAACGACCATGTTTTTCGGCTCGTTTTTGTAGACGATACTTGATGTCATCATCAAGGTTAGATATAGTAATATTGTTCACAATTAACTCCTAATCTTATTTTTCAAATCAATCCTTCCAGCGCGTGTTGCAAATCGTTTGTCACATCAGCAACAGCTTGTCTAGCACCTAACCGATTTTCCTTATAAGCTGGGTAACGCTCAGAAATTGATATGGGTTCACCCACAGTTATTTTAACTTTTTGCTTACCCAATTGCGGACGCTGTGCAGATTTATTTCCTTTGATTTTAGCAATCATTTGCCATAAAATTAAAGTTGTTTCAGCAAACCTTTCTACCGTTGGATTTTCACGAATATAATTACCAGAAACAGCCACGAAACTTTCTACTAAACGCATGTGCCACATCCGGGCATTGGCTTCTTCTGCAACGCGATCGCCTAAAGCTCTTTCAACCGCAGATATTCCTTTTACATCCTTAAATTCTTCTCTAAATATATAATTCCAACCTGCTTGTTCTACTCGCCGGCAACGATCGCTCAAACTACCTTTTGACTGCAAATTAAAATACTGTTCTGAGATTAACAACGCTGCATTCAACAACGCTTGTAGACGAACTGCTAACGCTTCGTTTCTATCGGGAATTTGCCCGTTGACAATCTTCGCATCTGGCAATTTTTGATGATAAAACCGCGTGTAAAATTCTTCCATTAGCAAAAGTAAATGTTCTGCCAAAGCCAACAACCGGGGATAAAGCGACTCTATAGAAGCATTTTCTGCTGAATTTACAGGTAAACCACTAGCCGCTTCCAATTCACTTAAAAGATTCGCGATCGCATCCCAAGGAGCATCAACGTAACTATATTTAATCCCAACTGGTACAATTAGAACCTGTTCGGGGCGTTCAGCTTTGTGCAAATCTTCAGCACACCAAAAGCCCAATTGGGCAATACCAGGTTCCAGGGGGCTAATATTCTCCGATAAACCATTGGTTGCACCCTCTGGCGCAGCAGCCATCGGAAATTTCCCATTAGCAAATAAGTCACGCGCCGAACGTAACCCCGTCCAGTCAGCTTTACCCCGCTGAATTGGAGTCCCACCTAAATGAGAAGCAATCCAGCCAACGTGGGAACCTGCCCAGAGAGGAATGCCGCGATCGTAGATAAAATGAGCGTGAATGGGATGTTGTAGTGTTGTACCTTGCGATCGCGCTACCTTTGGTACAAGTTGAGATAACAAGTAAGCCAAACAAAACGGATCGTCTGTTTTCGGATGGCGAAATGCCAGCATAAAACGGATCTTACCCTCCTGAAATTGCCGATAGAGATCCACCAGTACCTCTACGTTGTCTGCTTCAATTTGGGTAATAGATGTTTGCCAGTTTATCCAACTGGGTAGCAACAGATGGACGAATCGTAGAAATAAGGGGTTAAACGCCGGAGGAATAAATTCTAAGGGTGCTTGTGCTTGATAAATTACATCTGCCAAGGTAGTTTCTCCTAAAGATGCCGTGATTTCTTTTAAGCTATCTTAGCTGCTGTAAGATACCCTGACGATTGAAATTGCAGTCACATACGACAAAAAATGAAGCGTACCTACGCAGACTTATAGAGTATTTTTTACTGCGATGTAAAGTATGGGCAGATAATGGAGATTTAGCAGCACTTGCAAATCTTAATAACACGATAGACTCAAGCTAAATCCTGGTAATACATTTTCACCCGATAATTGTGTCGGCAGATTTCGCACTTCCGCATCTTGGTTTTGGCGATAAATTTCCACTTGCTGCTGTTGGGGATTTATCAACCACGCCAATTGCACCCCTGCACCTATATATTCGTGCATTTTAGAACGCAACATTTCCAAATCATCTGTTGCTGACCTTAATTCAATGACAAAATCGGGTGCAATGGGGGGAAATTTCCGTCTTTGTTCAGGTGTAAGTGCTTGCCAACGTTCTCGTTGAATCCAAGCGGCATCTGGGGAACGGTCAGCACCATTAGGTAATTTGAATATAGTAGAAGAACTGAAAGTATAACCCAGGCTAGTTTGCCGATTCCAGATTCCCAGATCGATAATTAAATCTGCTTCTCGATTGCCGCTTTCACCTCCAACGGGGGACATGATGATTAATTCTCCCTTGGCAGTGCGTTCAAATTTCAATTCGCGGTTATTTTGACATAAGTGATAAAATTGTTCGTCACTAAAGTGAACGGTGTCTAGTTTTAATGTCAAAGGACTCATAACCTAGACCTAAATTAGTTGGAAAGATTATATCACAATACAGTTCAGAATGAGCAACAAAACACTTGTAGAGACGGCGATTTATCGCGTCTCGAAAACCCAAAATTGTTGTCAGTAGCCTTTAACTGAACCGTATTGGTTTATAAACAAATTAAAGATTCTAGAAAGGGAGTAAACGATGCGACTTTCACAAATGTTATTTGTTACACTGCGGGATGATCCAGCTGATGCTGAGATTCCCAGTCATAAATTATTACTCCGTGCAGGTTACATTCGTCGCATCGGTAGCGGGATCTATGCTTATCTCCCGCTGATGTGGCGGGTATTGCAAAAAGTTTCCCAGATTGTGCGAGAAGAAATGAACGCTACAGGCGCACAAGAATGTCTCCTACCACAATTACAACCGGCTGATTTATGGAAGGAATCGGGACGCTGGGACACTTACACCAAAGCTGAGGGGATTATGTTTTCCCTAATTGACCGCCGTGAGCAACAATTAGGATTAGGCCCAACGCATGAAGAAGTAATCACAGCGATCGCTCGTGATATGATTCGCTCTTATCGCCAGCTACCGTTACATCTCTACCAAATTCAAACCAAGTTCCGCGATGAAATTCGTCCCCGCTTTGGTTTGATGCGCGGACGAGAATTTATCATGAAGGACGGCTACTCTTTCCATACCGATGAAGCCAGCCTCAAAGAAACTTACCAGGATATGTATAAAGCCTACAGCAATATGCTGCGGCGTTCCGGTTTGGCTTTTCGGGCAGTGGAAGCTGATTCTGGTGCAATTGGCGGTTCTGGTTCCACAGAATTTATGATTTTGGCGGAAGCTGGCGAAGACGAAGTTCTCTACACTGAGGATGGTAAATACGCCGCTAACGTAGAAAAGGCTGTTTCTTTACCAATTGACGCTGAAACCTCACGGTTTACAACTTACGAAAAACGGGATACACCTGGAACAGAGACGATTGAAAAGGTCTGTCAACTCCTCAACTGTTCTCCGACTCAATTGGTGAAAAACGTCCTTTATCAAACCGTTTATGATAATGGTGTAACAGTGTTAGTTCTGGTAAGCATCCGAGGCGATCAGGAAGTTAATGAAGTCAAATTGCAAAATGAATTGACTAAATTAGCTTCTGAGTATGGTGCTAAAACTATTATTAGTTTGAATGTACCAAATGTAGAAGCCCAGCAAGCATGGACAGCTAAATCTCTACCTTTAGGCTACATTGCCCCAGACATCGCAGACGAGTATATTACTGCCAATAAACAGATCCATCCCAAGTTTTTGCGCTTGGTTGATCAAACAGCTGTTGATTTAAAAAACTTTGTGACAGGGGCGAATGAAGCTGGTTATCACGTAGTTGGTGCTAATTGGGGTCAGCAATATAAGTTACCAGAACGAGTAGTAGATATTCGTAAGGCAAGATCAGGCGATCGCGCCATCCATAACCCAGACCAAACCTTACAAAGTGCCCGTGGAATTGAAGCAGGTCACATCTTCCAATTAGGCACTAAATACTCTCAAGCGATGGGAGCAACTTATACCAATGAACAGGGTGAAGAAAAGCCGTTATTTATGGGTTGTTTTGGTGTAGGCGTGTCGCGGTTAGCACAAGCTGCCGTAGAGCAATCTTACGATAAAGATGGGATTATTTGGCCAGTTGCGATCGCACCTTATCACGCGATCATCACAATTCCCAACATTAAGGATGCTCAACAAATCGAAATCGCTCAAAAACTTTACACAGAACTCAATCAAGCCGGAATTGAAACCCTACTAGATGACCGAGATGAAAGGGCTGGAGTAAAATTTAAAGATGCTGACTTGATTGGCATCCCTTATAGGATTGTAACCGGACGCGCGATCGCCAATGGCAAAGTTGAAGTTGTAGAAAGAGCAACCCGCAAATCTCAAGAAATAGTCATTGAAGAAGTGACAACTACACTCAAACAGTGGATTACTGCCGCCATTCAGGTAAAAAATTAAACGCTTAACCTACGCAGAGGACTCAATATTTTACTTTGCGTTCCTCTGCGTTGTAAATTTAATCTTCAATCATCTCCAAAAAGAATGAGATTTACATAATTTGGTAGGTGACGGATTAGAAATAGAAATCCTAAAATTGGATTAGGGACTTGCAGAATTGAAAGGCATAAAGTCTCCTCCAGGTAGTGGGAAACTCTTCAGTTATAAGTATCGTCCTTAACCAGGCTGCTCCTCACATAACTACCATATCAGCCCTAGTCAGGAAGGTTTTGAACATGAAAGACCAACAAGGATCTAATCGTATTTCTTCAGGCATAATTGCAGCCGTCTCAGCGGTGGTTGTAGCGGTAGGTGGCGGCGTGGCTTGGTTTACTTCACAATCTGGCAATACTCCCACACCGTCAAACCCCTCTGGGCGAATCGCTCAACCAGCACAGCCATCAACTAGGCAGCCAGCTAACGAGCAAACCCCTAATGTTTATTGGCTCAGATCAAATGACAAAAATGTTGCTTTGGTTCCCCAACCTGTGAAAGTAGCTTCTATACGACCAAATCAGCCTTTAGAGTCAGCTTTTCAAAGTTTGTTAGCAGGCCCAACAGAAGGAACAGATTCTACAACCATCCCCAAAGGAACCAAGCTATTGGGGTTGAAGTCAGAAAATGACGAAGTTCACGTTAATTTATCTGAAGATTTTACCAGTGGTGGTGGAAGCACATCAATGATGGGTCGCGTGGGACAAGTTGTTTACACTGCGACAAGTTTAAATCCCAAAGCCAAGGTATACATTGACGTGAACGGCAAACCGTTAGATGTTTTAGGCGGTGAGGGTGTAGAGTTACAACAACCACTAACTCGTGAAAGCTTTCAGAAAAATTATCCCCTTTAGTCATTGGTCATTAGTCATTAGTCATTGGTCATTGGTTTTTCACAAATGACAACTGACAAATGACAACTGACAAAGGACAACTGACAAAGGACAACTGACAAAGGACAAAAGACCTAACGTTTGCTATTTAACACACGAAAATTACGGGCTTGCTCCTCTAACCTTGTGGCAAGGCGATCGCAAACCCGATTACACAAATCAAAAATCATTTGATCTTCCACCCGGTAATAGGCGCAAGTTCCTTCACTGCGGCGGCTAAGGATACCTGCTTGCCACATTACCTTCAGGTGTTTTGACACATTTGCCTGAGAAGTCTGTGTTGCCTCTACCAACTCTTGCACGCATTTTTCTTCATCCCGTAATAAGTGGAGCAGCCGCAGGCGCATTGGCTCACTTAACAGACTGAAGTATTCAGCTACTTGTTGCACCACTTCGGGTGGTAAAGGCAACGTTTGTTTCATCAGGATTAACCCGCAAAGACTGAAAGTTTTAACAATTACTCACTTGATATATACATTAATACTTAATCAGGGTTAATTCGCATCAAAGGTTGGCCATATTCTACGGCGTCACCATTTTGGAGAAGAATTTCCATTACTTGTCCAGAGACTTCGGCTTCAATTTCATTCATCAGCTTCATGGCCTCAATGATACAGACTGTTTGACCTTTGCGGACGCGATCGCCCACTTCCACAAATGCTGCTTCCCCAGGTGCGGGAGCGCGATAAAACGTTCCCACCATTGGGGAAGGCACTTCTACTAATCTCTGGTCAATCGTTGAGGGAGGATTTACTGACAACTGCAATTGTGTGCTAGTACCAGTATTTTCAAACACGCGAGATGTGGACACCTCCGTTACCTGACTGGCGTTCAACTGGTTCCCCCCAGATGAACCCGATGTCAAGCCCGAACCTACCACACTGCCTAAAGTCCCTTGACCTACCGACAACATCTGATTGCTGAGGCTCACAGCCTTACGGACTGTTAGTTCAAAATCATCGCTTTTGAGCGTGACTTCTGCAATATCTGTTTGTGCGATAGTTGCCAGTAATTGGCGAATTTCATTAAAGTCCAATGGCACAGTTTTTATTACCTCGACCTATCCGTAAATGAGCATCTTAAGTGTGGCAGGGATTTAATCCCTATATAGGGATTTCAATCGGGACTTGCATCTCCGTAGAGATGAAAGTTATTCCCTGCTGATATATTTATCTTCCTGAGTGTCAACTTTGATGCGTTCTCCTTGAGAAATAAACAAAGGAACCATCACAATTGCACCAGTTTCCAGAGTTGCTGGTTTTGAGCCACCTGTGGCAGTGTCACCTTTTAAACCTGGATCTGTTTGTACAATTTCCAGAACCACAGACTTAGGCAATTCTACTCCTAGAACCTGCTCACCCCATTTAATAACTTCAGCTTCCATACCTTCCTTAAGGTACTTGACGCGATCGCCAATTTGTTCGCGGGTCAATCTGCCTTCTTCGTAGGTTTCCATATCCATAAAGACAAACTCATCGCCTTCTTTATAGGTATGCTGCATCGTACTTTTTTCTAAAGTGGCTTGCGGCACTGTTTCCCCTGCGCGGAACGTTTTTTCCATAACGCTCCCACTCTGGACATTTTTTAGCTTAGTTCGTACAAAGGCAGAACCTTTACCTGGCTTGACGTGTAGGAATTCAAGCACTCGCCATACAGACCCATCCAATACAATTGAAACACCGGGTCGAAAGTCGTTACTGGAGATCATGAAACTTTCAAATTTTTGAAGACAATCGGCATTTATTGTACCCTTCTAGGGTCGTCATTGGGCATTTGTCATTAGTTAGTTGTCATTTGTCATTAGTCACTTGTACTGAGCGACTTGCCTTGAGCGAAGTCGAAAGGAGTCGAAGTATTTGTCATTTATCCTCCGCCCTTAACGTGGGAAGATTATTTATGGGTTACGTCCAGTCAACAATTTAATGCTGCATTTGAGTTATCCCATGCTTAACTTATTAAAATCCTGGCTGAAGAACAGCCTAATGGCAATACTGCTGGTAACAATATTTTTAGGCATAACTACAGCTGGGTGGACTCCCTCCAGTAGCGCCGCACTGCCATCGGGCAATGCAATTACCGACGGTAAGGCTTTGTTGCGGTATGCACTCCCGATAGATAACAAACCTGTGCGGCAACTACAAGCCAGTTTAGAGGACATCTCTGCCCAACTGCGGGCGAATCGACGTTGGGGTGCTATTTCCAAAGACATCAGCCAAGCATCCCGCATTCTCGATAAACCTTCCCAAATCTTAACAAGCGTTCCTGAAGAACGCCAACCCCAAGCTGAAGCTTGGATTACCGAGTTGAAATCTGGGGTGGGTAAGTTACAAGAATTGGCGAACAGCAAAGATAAAGAACAAATTCTCCAAGAGAGAACTAAACTGCTAAATCTCGTTACTTTGCTAGAAGAATCAATGGTGAAACAATTCCCCTTTGAAGTGCCTACTGAGTACAGCAACCTGCCGCAACTTAAAGGTCGTGCCACTATAGAATTGAAAACTAACAAAGGCGATTTAACCTTTGTAGTAG
The DNA here is from genome assembly GCF_048836525.1 of Nostoc sp. CALU 546. Taxonomy (NCBI): domain Bacteria; kingdom Bacillati; phylum Cyanobacteriota; class Cyanophyceae; order Nostocales; family Nostocaceae; genus Nostoc; species Nostoc sp. CALU 546. Next base: position 40,091 of record NZ_JAWJTF010000051.1, on the reverse strand, counting down.
ACGGTTATAGCGCCCCTGTTACTGCTGGTAATTTTGTAGATTTGGTACAGAGGGGTTTTTATAATGGCTTAGAATTTACTCGTTCTGAAGAATCTTACTTTCTCCAAACTGGAGATCCTGCTGGAAAAGACGTAGGTTTCATTGACCCAAAAACGGGCAAATATCGCGCCATACCCTTAGAAGTCTTGGTTGAGGGCGATAAAGAACCTACTTATGGCATTACTCTAGAAGAAGCTGGTCGTTACGTTGATATGCCAGTTCTGCCTTTTTCTGCCTTTGGTGCAGTGGTAATGGCTCGTCCCGAAAGTGAAGTAAATGGTGGTTCATCACAATTTTTCTTCTTTCTGTTTGAACCAGAACTCACCCCCGCCGGACGCAACCTATTAGATGGTCGTTATGCCGTTTTTGGCTATCTCACCGAAGGCAAAGAAGTTTTGGATAAACTGAAGGCTGGTGACAAAATTGAATCGGCAACCGTGGTTAAAGGAATAGAAAATCTGGTTGAGCCGCAAGCTGCATAAGAAGAAATCAGGAGAAGAATAATTCTTGTACAGACGCGATTAATCGCGTCTCTCCTGATTCAGATTCCCGGCGGTGAATATTTGATCAACTATGATCCTTAACTCTGGAAAAATTTGTGATACTATTTGCTGGCTATCTGTAAAAACTGTTTCTTCGTAAAATCCATCTTCCAGTAGTAACACCGAAACTTTTGCTTTCAGTGGGTCTACAATCCAATATTCAGGAACCTCTAAGGCCGCATATTCCGAGCGTTTATAACGATAGTCCCGTTTCACCGACTCAGGACTAACCACTTCGACAACTAGTAACGGGGGTGACTCAAATACTGCTGAGACATTTAATAATTCTCTGGCTTGCTCCAGTGTCACAACACACAAATCAGTCAACCTAGATTTATTTCTACCCGTTCTCACCCCACTTTCCCGAAAACACAGCCAAGTAAAGTTACAACGTTTGATTTCTGCATCTAGTAATTGCTCAAGAAATTTGGCAATCAGGAAATGTTCAATAGTAGGTGGATTCATTAGTTCTAGCTTCCCATCCACCAGTTCATAATGAAAATCGCTACCATCATCATAGGTTAAGTACTCCTCAAACGTAATGCTGGTTACTGGTGTTTTTACCATTCCAACTGACTCCTAGACGATACCCTTATCTTAAACAGTAAAGTAAATCATCAGTTTTCTTCGTAATTTTGCAACACGGAAAACCGATTGTGAACAGTGAGTTATCTTCTCAACAAGTAAAAGAGATTGGCGAACAAGGCCTTTTAGAAAGATTACAGCGCTTCTGTCCACCAGAAATTATCGGCGATGATGCCGCAGTACTTGAGACTGCACCAGGACAATCTTTGGTAGTGACTACAGATGTACTCGTTGATGGTGTGCATTTTAGTAACCTCACCACTTCCCCAGAAGATGCAGGTTGGCGAGCTGCTGCTGCCAATTTATCAGATTTAGCAGCAATGGGCGCTTCCCCACTGGGAATCACTGTCGGGTTAGGACTACCCAGTGAACTTAGGGTTAGTTGGGTAGAACGCTTGTATCAGGGAATGACAGAATGCCTGCAAAAATACAATACTCCAATTGTCGGGGGTGATGTCGTGCGATCGCCTGTAACTACCCTGGCAATTACTGCTTTTGGTCAAGTTAACCCCAGTCAAATTATCCGCCGTTCTGCTGCTGTTGTAGGAGATGCGATCGTCGTTACAGGCGTTCATGGAGCCTCCCACGCTGGCTTAGAACTCCTCTTGCATCCCGAATTAGCACAAGACCTCAATGACGTGGAAAAGACGGCTTTAATCCACGCACACCAACGCCCACAGCCACGATTAGATATCTTACCAATCCTCTGGAAAATTTTAGCATCCCCATGCCCCATGCCCATTGCTGGTATGGATAGCAGCGATGGTTTGGCAGATGCGATTATCCAAATCTGCCGCGCTAGTGGCGTTGGCGCTGTCTTAGAACGCAGACAAATTCCCGTACCAAAAACTTTTAACCATTGGTTGCCACCAGAGCAAGCGCTAAAATATGCTCTATACGGTGGCGAAGACTTTGAATTAGTGCTGTGCTTACCACAAGAATTAGCATCAGCCTTAGTGCAACATCTTGGAGAAGGTGCTGCGATCGTAGGCAAGATTACAGCCGGATCAAGAGTACTATTATACGACGAACAAAAAAAATTCCCTGACCAAGTTCTAAATCTTAGTCAGGGATATCAACATTTTCGTCAATAGTCCTACTCCTGCGGGTACTCCGCTGGAGAACTCGTAGAGTAGCCGCTAGCGCGTCTATGTCATTTTTATAATGACCAATGACCAATGACAAATGACAAATGCAAATGATGAATTATTGCCACTTCTGGGCTACTAATTCTGCCAAATCCAAGACTCGTTGGCTGTAACCCCACTCGTTGTCATACCACGCCATAACTTTTACTAAGTCATTGCCCATAACTAAAGTCAAGCTGGAATCGACAATCGAAGAAGCATCGCTACCTTGATAATCAGACGATACCAGTTCTAGTTCGCTATAGTCCAAAATGCCTTTCAATGGGCCTTCAGCAGCATCCTTGAGAGCTTGGTTAACTTCTTCAGTAATAGTACGCTTCTCAACCTGAACTACGAAATCTACCATTGAGACGTTCGGGGTTGGTACGCGCAAGGCAACGCCATTTAGCTTGCCTTTCAGGTCTGGGATAACCAGTGCTACTGCTTTTGCTGCACCAGTAGAGGTGGGTACAATGTTTATCGCTGCTGCCCTCGCCCGTCGCAAATCCCGGTGAGAAGCGTCTAGCAAGCGTTGATCACCTGTATAGCTGTGGGTGGTGGTCATCGTACCTTTAATGATGCCGAACTTATCATTCAACACCTTGGCGATTGGTGCCAAGCAGTTGGTAGTACAGCTAGCGTTACTGATAATGTGGTGTTTGTTGTGGTCATAGTCATGATGATTCACACCAACCACAAAAGTACCATCCTCGTTTTTACCAGGAGCGGTAATCAGAACTTTCTTGGCTCCAGCATTTACGTGCTTGAGCGCTCCTTCTTTGCTAGTAAATACCCCGGTTGCTTCGATAATTAGGTCAATTCCCCAATCTTTCCAGGGCAAGTTTTCTGGGTTGCGATCGGATACGCACTTAATGGTCTTACCGTTAACGATGATAGAGTTATCATCGGCACTAATCTCAGCACCCTTGATCTTCCCTAGCATTGAGTCATACTTGAGCAGGTGAGCATTGGTTCTAGGGTCTGAAGTGTCATTAATAGCAACAAGATCGATTTGACTGTTCTCTCTACCCACCCAGCAACGCGCAAAGTTACGTCCAATTCGCCCGAAACCGTTGATTGCAACTCTAATCACAGTGTCTTGCCCTCTGTATTTATGCTTATATGTTGATATCGTTGACCCCAATCATATCGCAAAGGGGGGGGGCACTTTTAACCATAAAGTGTTAGATCAATAAAAAAACACATAATTTATTCAGATTTGTTCGAGTAGAGATTGTTGTTAGTAATATATGATCTTACCGGTTCCGGGACTAAATAACGAATTGACTGGCGTTCGCGGCAAAATTTGCGAATTAGACTTGACGAAACTCCTACTAAAGGTATATTCAAGAGTTGCCAGTGAATGGTATGTAACTGCTCCCTGAGTTGTTGCTCCACTTGCTTGCAGATTAATTTGCTTTGAGTTATAGTCTCACCACCTAGCAGTCGGGGTGCGATTAACCAATCACACATTTGTGCTAGTTCGTGTCCACGGTACCAACGGGGTAAGGTTTGGAAAGTATCCAAGCCAACAATCCAGTACCAGTGAGTATTTGGGTAACAAGCAGATAAGTCAATCAGGGTGTTAATGGCATAGGAAGTCCCAGAGCGATTTGTCTCCACTAGTGAGACAGCAAACCCTGGGTTATCTTTTGTAGCTAATTGCAGCATTTGCACACGATGCTCAAACAAAGCTGCTTCTTTGTGAGGAGGATTTAGGGATGGCACCCAAATTACCTTTTCAAGGGATACTTGATGCAAAGCTGTCTCGGCTATGAGCAGGTGTCCCCAATGAATTGGATCAAATGTGCCACCAAAAATTGCGAGTTGCTGCATCCAGTTATGCCTGGGTTTTATGCAATTGAAAAATAGTTTCATTACCAATGTACTATTGTACTCAATTCACGCCTAGACTTGATGCAATTTCAAATCAGTTTCACTAAACAATGTATTATGTAGCCAATTCCAGTAAGGTAGCCAAAAATATGTATTTGACATTACAAGAATTTCTTTCCCGATGCGGCCAAAATTTTCAGAATAATCTTAAGAACAGTTTAGAAATAGCAAAAACCTCTAACCAAGGTAAAATCATTCTGAACAAGGAAAACCAGAGCGGAAAAGTCATCTGGGCATCAAATATAAACATGATATAGGGGCAGTTACGGTAAAAATCAAATTCCTGTTATGATACGCGTGTCATTTGTGATTATGGTGTGGTGTGGTGTAAGAGGAGTAATAAATGACTAATTCTGTAGATTTTAGTGGTAGACCATTTCATTTCATTGGCATCGGTGGTATAGGTATGTCTGCTCTGGCATACGTTCTCGCAAAGCGCCAATTTCCAGTATCAGGTTCGGATCTTCGTCCAAACCATATTACGCATAAGTTGGAATCTATCGGTGCTCATATTTTTGGTAAACAAGAGGCAAGCAATCTCGAATTCTTTCGCCCTCAGGTATTGGCGAATACAGTAGTATTAAATTCACAAGAACAATTACCTGCTGATACTAAGTCAAAACTGCCTCAAGTCATTTGTTCAACAGCAATAAACACTAATAATTTAGAATACAAAGCAGCACTAGAATTAGGCTGTCCAGTTTTACATCGTTCAGATGTGTTAGCCGCCTTAATTGCCGATTACCATAGTATTGCAGTGGCAGGAACACACGGCAAAACGACAACCAGTAGCATGATTGGCTATATGCTTCTGGAAGCTGGTCTAGACCCAACGATTTTAGTGGGTGGCGAAGTCAATGCTTGGGAAGGCAATGCTAGATTGGGACAAAGCCAATATTTGGTAGCCGAAGCAGATGAATCTGATGGTTCCTTGGTAAAACACGCTCCAGAGATTGGCATCATCACCAATATTGAACTCGATCATCCTGACCATTACGATACATTAGAAGAAGTTATTGACACCTTCCAAACATTTGCCAAGGGTTGTAAAACGTTGATAGGTAGCATTGACTGTGCTACAGTGCGCGATCGCTTACAACCCACAATTACCTACAGCTTACATTCAGATACCGACGCTGACTACACCGTTACTAATATCGATTATCGTGCTGATGGCACCACAGCTTTAGTTTGGGAAAGAGGCAAAGCTTTGGGCGTGTTGAAGTTGCGCTTGCTTAGTCGGCACAATCTCAGTAATGCCCTAGCAGCGGTGGCTGTTGGTCGGGTATTAGGCTTAGAATTTGGAGAAATTGCCAAAGGTATCGCCACCTTTGAAGGAGCAAGACGCCGCTTTGAATTCCGAGGTGAAGTCAATGGCATTACCTTCATCGATGACTATGCTCATCACCCCAGCGAGATTCGCGTTACTCTCGCCGCAGCACGTTTACAGGCAAGACCAGGGCAAAGAGTAGTTGCTATCTTTCAACCCCATCGCTATAGCCGGACACTGACCTTTTTAGAAGAATTTGCCGAGTCTTTTACCCATGCTGATTTGGTTGTACTGACTGATATTTACAGTGCAGGCGAACCCAATTTAGGGCAAATTAGTGGTGAGCATCTAACGGCGGAAATTGCTAAACAGCATTCGCAGGTAATTTATCAACCAACTTTACCCTCAGTATGTGAATACTTACTACAAACACTACGCCCAGGAGATTTGGCGTTGTTTTTGGGGGCTGGGAATTTGAATCAGGTGATTCCTGAAGTAATTACGACACTTTGTGAGCCTGCTAAAGCTACATCCTAAATGGAGACTTTGCGAAATTTTATTTCTGAGTAAAGTACCCCTTTAGCAACGGTTTCATTTGTGAACTCTATTACCGTATCTTTGCGGTAAATAAATGTAAAAATTTTACCAAAAAAAGTAAAGATGACCATTTCCCAGGCAGTTGGAAACGTCTGCAAAGTTTCTGCTTTGAATACAAAGAAACACCAAACAGCTAATTCAGTGGACAGTGAAGTAATTTACTTACCCAGTACTGATTGTGCGATTAAGTCCCAGGCTTCTTTGTCAGCGTTTACTTCCTATAGAGTTGGAGGAGCAGCTGACTTGTACGTTTCTCCCCGAAACTTAGAAGCACTACAAGCAAGTCTGAAATACGCAAAAGAACGTGATTTAAAAGTGACAACACTGGGAGCAGGTTCTAACCTGTTGGTGAGTGATGGCGGTATATCAGGCTTAGTCATTGCTACTCGTCATCTCCGCTTTAGCAACTTTGACCCCCAAACAGGTCAATTAACCGTTGCTGCCGGAGAATCAATTCCCAGCTTGGCATGGGCAGCAGCAGAGCTAGGGTGGCAAGGATTGGAGTGGGCTGTTGGTATACCGGGAACAGCTGGAGGTGCCGTAGTGATGAATGCAGGGGCACATAATAGTTGTATCGCAGATATGTTAGTTAGTGCCGAGGTACTTTCACCCGATGGTACGCTAGAAACTCTTACCCCTGAACAGTTAGGTTATAGTTATCGGACTTCATTATTGCAAGGTGGTGATCGCATAGTTACCCAAGCTACCTTACAACTTGCGCCAGGTGCAGACCCAGCAAAAGTTGTAGCAATCACCAAAGAACACAAAAAGCATCGGTTAAGCACCCAACCATACAACTTCCCCAGTTGTGGTAGTGTGTTCCGCAATCCTAAACCTTACAGTGCTGGCTGGTTAATTGAACAAACTGGTCTGAAAGGCTACCAAATTGGTGGAGCACAAGTAGCATTACTCCATGCTAATTTTATCGTTAACCGAGGTGGGGCAAAAGCTAGTGATATCTTCTGTCTCATTCGCCACATCCAACATCAAGTACAAGAACGTTGGTCTATTAATTTAGAGCCAGAAGTAAAAATGCTCGGAGAGTTTCAAGGTGCTTGTGGATAAAGAATGGGGAGTGGAGAATGGGGAATGGGGAATGGGGAATGGGGAGATGAATTAATAACCAATATGCAATGCCCAATGCCCAATGCCCAATTCCCTAATCCCTACTCCCGATGATCATGACGCATTAATTATTGGTAAAAAAAGAGTCAAATTACTTACCGCATCTATAATTGAATTTGATTTGTTATTCAACGCACACGCGTACAAATAATTATGACAGGAAAAGGACAGGGATTTGGCTTTGGCTTAGGAAAAATGAAGGAACTGGCCGAAGCTTTTAAGAAAGCACAGCAAGTTCAAGAAGGCGCAAAGCGACTCCAAGAAGAATTGGAGCAAATGGAGATTCTAGGAGAATCTGGCGGCGGTCTAGTGAAGGTAATTGTCAGTGGCAACCAAGAACCCAAGCGGGTAGAAATTTCTCCAGATGCTTTGGGAGAAGGTGCAGAAGTACTTTCCGATCTCGTCACAGTGGCAATGAAAGAAGCCTACAACAAGTCCACAGCAACCATGCGGGAACGTATGGAAGAATTAACCAGTGGGTTGGAGTTACCTGGATTTTAGTCATTGGTCATTAGTCATTGGTGAGCCAGTGCGGTCTTGGGGGTTTCCCCCATGAGCAACTGGTGAACCCGAAGGGTCATTGGTCATTCGACAAAGGACAAATGACTATTGACAAAGGACAAATAATATCTATGCCTTACAAGTTGCTGTTTGTCTGCTTAGGTAATATCTGCCGATCTCCATCGGCAGAAAACATCATGAATCATCTAATTGAGCAGGCTGGCTTGAGCGATGGCATCCTCTGTGACTCTGCTGGTACATCTAGCTATCACGTTGGTAGCCCACCTGACAGACGTATGAGTGCTGCGGCTGCTACTAAATTGGGAATTAAACTGCGTGGCCAAGCACGACAGTTTCTAAGGTCAGATTTTCAAGAGTTTGATTTGATTTTGGCGATGGATCAAGAAAATTATGAGAACATCCTCACTCTTGATCAAACCAAGCAATATCACCATAAAGTGCGTTTGATGTGCGAGTTTTGCTCTCGACACACTCTAAAGGAAGTTCCAGATCCCTATTACGGTGGTCAAGAGGGATTTAATCAGGTTATTGATTTACTAATCGATGCTTGTGAAGGTCTGCTAACAAAAGTTAAAAGTGAGGAGTTATGAGTTAGGAGTTTTAATTCCTCACTCCTCACTTTTAACTCCTAACTTTTATTCCACCAAACCATGCTTCATCGCAAAACGCACTAATTCCGCTCGGTTGCTGGTTGAGGTTTTTCTCAATAAACTGCTAACGTACTTTTCCACTGTGCGAGGACTCAAGTGTAGCTGATGACCCATATCGGCATTAGAAAGACCATGAGTCAATAACTCTAGGACTTCTTGTTCTCTATGAGTTAGGGCTGAGTGCAGATGGGATTTCTGAATTTGAGTGGACAGAGAATTATGGGCATCCCCCGTTTTTGTTGAGGTGGGAATGCCCAAGCTCTCTTTATGAGAAAAGCGATACTCTGATTGAATGATTTGCGATCGCTCCAAAAGATTACGAATTGCTGCTGCTAACTCTTCCAGTTCAAAAGGCTTGGGTAAATATAAATCGCACCCTGACTGGTAGCCCATAATTCTTTCCTGAGTCTTAGTGCGTGCCGTTAATAAAATTACAGGCAATAAACGAAACACTGGCTGTTGACGCACCCGGCGCACCAGTTCATAGCCATTCATCTGTGGCATGACGATATCCGTGACAATCAAATCAGGATGATAGTCATCTACCATAACTAAAGCCTCTCGACCGTCATTAGCCGTGATCACCGAGTAGCCAGACAGTTCAAGATAGTCGCTAACAGACAAACGAGTGCCCAAATCATCATCCACTACAAGGATCGTCAAGGGCATGGATAGTACACCCCTAGCATTTTTTTACTCAGAAATTTACTTCTACGTGCTCCATCAGTGAACACAGATAATAATAGTGTTCTTATGTTTCATACTATGACAGGATTACCAGCTAAGGACTGCCTTCAGGGTTTATTTATAAAGAAAATCTTAAATCTTTAGGATGAGTTAACGAAGTCTAGCTCACCTTTGACTCCCTCTGCTTGAGAGGCATAGAGAGCTTTGTAATTTGTAACAACTCATCAATAAGGCATAGTAAATGCTTATCATAGTATAAATTATTAACTTAATCAATATTGCCAAAAAACTCTTAATTGTGAACTTAGAAAAGCTAAATTAGTGATATACAGTTCATAATTTATAGCGGTTCTAAGATACACCCTATAATTCACAAGCCAATCCAAATAACTTTTTAGGTACATTTAAAGCACACAAAATTATCAATGAGCGACAAGAACGACGGTTACAAAGTTATTAGCGACAACCGCCAAGCCCGTTATTTGTATGAAATTCTAGAAACTTACGAAGCTGGAATTGAGTTGACAGGAACCGAGGTTAAGTCCATTCGTGCGGGTAAAGTCAATCTCCAAGATGGCTATGCTTTGCTTCGCAATGGCGAAGCATGGTTGATCAATATTCATATCTCGCCTTACAACGCTAGTGGACAGTATTTCAATCATGAGCCACGGCGTACACGCAAGCTACTATTGCATCGTCAAGAACTCCGTAAGCTAATTGGCAAAGTAGAACAGCAGGGTTTAACTTTAATCCCTTTGAAAATGTATCTCAAACGAGGCTGGGTAAAAGTGAGTATAGCCCTTGGCAAAGGTAAAAAGCTCCACGATAAGCGAGAAGACTTGAAACGACGCCAAGACCAGCGTGACATTCAACGGGCAATGAAAAGCTATTAACGATTAGTGTAAGCAAACTACCACACCAGAGGGAGAAACAGATTAGCTGTCAAAGTATGTTGTCTATCCATAGCGTTAGTTGTGAAAATGTCTAGTTTATAGCCGCAGATTGATTTTGTTAAGGTTAGAACTCGATACAGTTGTGAGTAACTTCGGATGGCATCAGGAATTTTCACAACTTATGAAAAGTAATTTCATTAAAGCTATTGGCGCTGGCGTTCTCACCTTGAGTATGGGAATTTTACCCTTAACTCTATCTGCACAAGCTCAGACAACTAATGATCCCGGAGTCAATACTGCTCCAACAACGACCACTTCTGATCGCAACGATTTTGATTGGGGTTGGCTAGGATTAATTGGTCTATTCGGTCTAGCCGGTTTGGCTGGCAAAAAGCGCGATAACGAACCGACCGCTTATCGCGATCCTAATGCGCCAAGTGCCACTACCTATAGAGACTAATAGCATTTTAGATTTTGGATTTTAGATTTTGGATTGGGAATCCTCTATTGCATCTGGATTTTGTGAATCTATCTGTCGGAATAATTTTAAAAATTGGTGCAAGCAACTCAAAATGACCTTTGGCAAGTTGCTATCTGTCTACAAAATTCCAAAATGTGAGTTGTCAGTTGTGATCAGGAAAACAACTGACAATTTACTAGTGATTAGTTTACTGTTGGTTCTGAGTGAGATGAATTTGTCTGGTTTTGAGCTAAAGGTGTCCAGTAGCTAGCAATTAAGGCAACGATGAGCCACCAGAGGGTATTGACTTCAGGCCGATACCAGACAGTATCTACGGTTCCGTGAGCTAGCATACCCAACAAAGTAGCGATCGCTCCAATTAACCAAAATCCCTCTACACTTCTGATTCGTCGCAGTCGTTGGATTTGTAGAAATGCCGTATTAAATGTGACAATTATTAGCCAGAGAAAGCAGCCTAAACCAACAAAGCCAGTTTCTACAGCCACCTCAAAGAAAATCGAATAGGCACTCAGAGCAGTGTAACGAGGGCGTTGGTAGAGAGGATAAACTTTATTAAAAGAGTTGTGGCCGGGGCCAATGCCGAAAATCGGGCGATCGCGAATCATCTCAAAGACCGCATCCCACACATTTCGGCGAAAATTATTACTGCTATCTTTGCGATCGGCAAAAATGCTGAACACTCGCAGGCGCACTGGCTCTACAAATATCACTGCTAGCAGCAATACGCCGATCAAACCTCCCAAGACAATCGGCAGCGACCAAGTACGCCAAAAAGGAGGCATTTCGACGCTTTTCCAATAAACTAGCAATGCCATCACAGCTAAAAATGCTACTACTAGTCCAATCCAACCACCACGACTAAAAGTGAGGATTAGGGAGGCAGTATTGACAATTAGCATTGTTAATGCTAGAGCTTTTTTAAGCCAGCTCTGCCATGCAAAAATTGCCACTAAGCTAAAAATTACTGCTGGTAAGAGATATCCAGCCAATAAGTTGGGATTGCCTAAATAACTATAGACCCTTGTAGTCTTAGATAGAGGAGATTCTGGGTCAACCCAAGTTGCTAGTGCTGTGGCTCCAAAAAACCATTGCCGTAACCCATATACACTAACAATTAACGATACATGTAGATAAAGGATGATAATCCAAGACCGGAGGCGAGGCGACCTTAATACCCTGGCACAAAGGGTAAATAGTAGCAAATACAAGGTCAAGGTTCCTAAGTCGTTAAGTGCCGCCTTTTTCACAGGGGATAATGCTGTTGCAATTGCGGCAACTCCCCAGTAGAGCAATACCAGCAGGTGAATGGGAGTGACTGACGAGACATTTGCTGGTATGACTTCATCAGATAAAGTCAACAGTAGCCAAAATCCTGCACAAGCTACCAGCAACAAACCCACCAACGTACTCGAAGCAAAAGGTGCAAGGGCATATATTAAGCTGAGTAAAGCCGCTGCGATCGCATCTCCCCACTGGAGCAAAATGCTGGTTTGCCGCCAAGAACTCAACAGTCCCACCAGAGAGCGGTGTACGTAACTGGTAGCAAGATATTCTTTGAGCGGTAAAGATGATAAAGTAAATCGTTGCCAGACTAAATTCATAAAAAACATTGAGATCAATTAGCCTGCCGACGCAGAACTTGGAATTGATCATAATGCTTATAGCTATAAAAAGGTAATAACGGAGATTGCACATCGCATGATGGCGCTCTTATTCCTAGCCATCAGCTAATACAAAGTTAAGATAGTCTTTCATGTACTTAGTACAGCTTTACGTAAAATTATGGTGAATTGAGGGTTGAAATTTAAACGCATAGGTAAGCGCAGAAGCACGCAGAGAATTCGCTACGAATTAATTAAATAATAGAGATAGGACTCATATTTACATCTTTCCCAGTCTCCAATCCCCAATCCCCAAGATTAAACATCGCTAATTGCTTGTGAAGGAGTTGCTAGTTGCAGTGGCAAAGAAAGCACATAACGATATCCTGATTCTGGTGAACCTTGAATCAAAATGTGTCCACCATGCAATTCTGCCAATTGACAACTTAGTAATAGACCCAAGCTTTCACGAGAAAGACTTCCATGTGATTTAGCTAAATTTATACCTGAACTACTAGCAAAGAAATTTGAGTGGGAATCACTCAATTTTTTTGAATTGTCTACTGCCACTGATAAATTATCTAGTTGCTCCTGGTTTTCTGCATGAGTATTGTAAGTTGCTACCTCACCTGTCAGTTCCAGCAGTGACAAAGAATTGAGACGGAAGTAAGGATCAACCTCAGTTATGCCGTCCCCTAGCCAGGGATGGGAAACCCAAATAGTAATGTTGAGCGTATCTTCCTTATAAGAAACATGAATGCGAACAATGCTACCTGTAGCCGCAAGTTGAATCACACTGAAAACCAGGTGATACAGCATTTGCCGCACCTTGTCTTTATCTAAAGGCCAAATGCGATTGCGTCCTGGTTCTATAGACAGGCGAATATCTTGCTCGCGGCGATTCGCTACTTCTTCTAGGGTATTGATAGCTTGTTGGCATAGCATTTCAATATCCACAGGAGCTAGATTTAGCACAGTTGAGTTTTCATCTATAGCTCCTAGTTCGGTAATTTCGTTTACTAGGGAAAGTAAGTACCGACCACTGTGTTGGATAATTTCTAAATATTCTCTCTGCTTAGTCGTCAAAGGCCCATAAATCTCACGTCCTAAAACACTAGCCATACCGAGTACAGATGTTAAGGGTGTGCGTAACTCCTGAGTTAGCTGACCTAAAAGTTCCAGTTTCAGTTGCTTGGTAGAAACAGAGTCGCTATCTTTGGTGGGTGTGGTGATTTTAATCTCTGTGTTAAGTTCGTCATTGAGTGAAAATATAGGAGCATTTTTGGGAGTGTTTGATTCGAGTTTCCCTTGCAAAAGTCGGTTACGTTCAAATTCACTCATGCTCCAACGAGCTATGATTTGTAAAAACTCAATGTCTCTGGTTGTAAAGTTGCGCGGTACTAAATCCATCACCGCCAATGCACCCAAACAATGTCCCTCAGCATCAATCAGTGGCGCTCCTAAGTAAGCACGAATACCATAATCTTGCACCAACTTGCTGCTAGAAAGTACGGGATCTGTAATTTTATGCGTATCATTAATTACAAATATTTGATAGCTATCTACTACCTGAGTGCAGAAGGATTCTCGGCGTGACAGTTGGCGGCTTTGTGCCAAATGATTCATTAATCCCAGCCTAGATAAGCCGACCGCCGACTTGAACCAGTGCCGTTCTTGATCCACAAATCCCAATATGGAAATTGGTGCTTCCAAAAAATGGGCAGCAGTCTGTGTAGCTTCTTCAAAAACTGGAATCGTTTCTGGTTGCCGCAAACCTAAATCTGACAAAGCTTTGAGGCGTTGTTGTTCTCTTGATTCATGAGAATCCCAACCATCCTTTAGGGCAAATAATTTGTTTTCAGGCTCTATCATTGCCACTGCTACCTTAATAATTTCTCGATACTGTAATTGATATAAGCCCTATTACTGGGTTATCAATTGCTATTTTTAAGCATTCCCTAATTTTGCCTCTGACAAACAAATTTGGGGCAAAAATTTTTTATTCCTTCCACTAAGCCGACAATGTGGTATCTACCAGTTACGATTTACTGGTGCTGAATGTTCTTTATTTACCACTGGTGTAGTCTTTATTGCTTGAGATTTTGCAATCAGACTGCGTTAGATTTGGATTCAGCTAGGGTAACCTAACGCTAAGGATAGAATACAAAGTGACTGTCATTATTTATGTATATAAGAGAAAATTTTTTACTGGTATGTTTAAAGTAAATTTACTTAATATAACTACTGTGTTAGTGTAACTATTGATAGCAATTTTTACTGATGACAGATAGTACCCAGGGCTAACAATCCTAGTAAAGGATGACGTAAATAGACCAACCAATATCCCTATGAGTAAGCAAGCTACAAAATTTGTGAAAAGCTTAATTTATCAGCTTTTTGAGTTTTGAAAGAAGTCGGAGGGGCAGCTGCAAAGAAGTCTAATGGCAACTTCGGACAATCAACAGAACAGGGTGTGGTTTTGAATTACCCATAACGTACTCGAAAGTTGATATAAGTCTCCATCCAATAGATTAAACCTATTACAATTTCCCGCCAAAAATTGTGTTGGCTTTTCTATTTTTTGCATACGAGGAAATATTTTTAAGGACAACTGGTAATGAATAAAATGACTATTAGAGTTCCTTTCGTAGACCTGAAATTACAACACGAACCAATTCAAATGCAATTGCAAGATGCAATCCAATCTGTATTGGAACAGGGAGATTTTATTTTAGGACAAGCACTCTCAGATTTTGAAGCCGCATTTGCAAGAGTGTCTGGGACAGAATATGGAGTTGGTGTTGCATCAGGAACAGATGCGATCGCTCTCGGATTGCAAGCGTGTAATATTGGTGCTGGCGATGAAGTGATTTTACCCGCAAATACTTTTGTCGCAACCTTGATTGGGGTAATCCGCGCTGGTGCCAAGCCAATTCTGGTAGATTGCGATCGCCAAACAGCTTTAATTGACTTAGAAGCCGCAGCAAAGGCAATTACACCTCAGACTAAAGCAATTATTCCTGTACATCTCTATGGTCAGATGGTATCACCACGCGATCTAGTGAACTTTGCCGATACCTACAGACTACTAGTTTTTGAAGATGCAGCCCAAGCACACCTTGCCCAAAGAGACGGATATCAAGCTGGTTCAGTAGGAATAGCAGCAGCTTTCAGTTTCTATCCCAGCAAAAATTTGGGCGCATTTGGGGATGGGGGAATGTTGCTGACACGAGATTCAGATGTAGCCCAGAAGATGGTGCGTTTGCGAAATTATGGTGCATCGCAAAAGTATTTTCATACTGAACCAGGTACAAATAGCCGGTTGGATACTTTACAAGCAGCGATTTTGCACAAAAAACTACCATATTTGCCACAGTGGAATCGCGATCGCCTGACTATTGCCCAGCAGTATGATAAAGAACTAGCACCCTTGGCAACTGCTGGCATTATCCCTATGGAAAACCAAAGTGATACAGGACACGTTTATCATCTTTATGTCATTAAAGTTGATGATTCTTGCCCTATAGAACGCCAGCAACTCCAGGAAAAACTCACAGCAGCGGGAATTCAAACTGGCATTCACTACCCAATTCCTTGTCATCTCCAGCCAGCATTCACCAACTTAGGCTATCAGCCTGGAGATTTTCCCCAAGCAGAAAAACTGTCAAAACAAATATTATCATTACCGATGTATCCTGGTTTGAGTAGTAGCCAAGTTAAAGAAGTTGTAGCAGCGATCGCCAATGCAGTCTCAACAAGTTATCAGGTAGATAATCTATCTCCTGCTGACCTGGGCAGCGTGGTAGCCTGAAATTAATTCATACTTAATTTGTCCTTTGTCCTTTGTCATTTATCCTTTGCAAATGACCAATGACTAATGACTAATGACCAATGACCAATGACTAATACTGAAAATCATGGCACTCCGGCAACAGGTTAAAAACATAAACGCATCAGGCTTGTTAAATCTAGCTGTATTAGGCGTTTTGCTGCTGCTTTATGCTCCTATATTGCTACACTGGTTGGATGGTTGGCTGCACAAAAATATTAGTACAGAACACGAATATTTCAGCCACGGGATTATTGGTCTACCATTTGCGGCTTATCTGGGTTGGATGAACCGGAAAAAGTGGAAACGTTTGCCAGATACCATCCATCCTTTGGGCGCTGTTTTCTTACTATTAGGGGCAGTTTTTTATCTTAGTGGTGTTACAGAGTGGGTTAACCTTTCCTTGCCCGTTATATTGGTGGGATTATGCTTGTGGTTTAAGGGAATATCAGGTTTGCGATCGCAAGGATTTCCCCTGCTACTAGTATTTTTGGCAACCCCAACAGCAATGCCTTATCTGATTGCTCCCTATACCTTGCCTCTCCAAAGCTTCATCGCTGGTACAGCAGGTTTCATACTGAATCAATTTGGTATGGAAGTAACCGTAGATGAGATAAATCTCTACGTAGGAGGACGGATTGTGGAAGTTGCCCCCTATTGTGCGGGGCTAAAAATGTTGTTTACGACTCTCTATGTCGGCTTAATGCTGCTGTATTGGACAGATGCTTTGTCTTCACGGCGCACAACTATATCGTTTTTAACTGTTGCTGCGATCGTTAGTACTACTGCCAATATCATTCGTAATACTTTACTCACTTTCTTTCATGGCACAGGTCAAGAAGGAGCTTTTAAATGGCTGCATGACGGATGGGGCGGTGATCTCTACTCTGCTTGTATGCTGGTGTCATTAGTGCCCTTACTGAATTGGATTAATAGCTATTTTTCAGCATCTCTAGAAACTCAGCAAGAAGCAGAAAGTTAAAATCTGGGCATGGGGCATGGGGCATGGGGCATTGGTTCTTCTCCCCTTGCTTCCCCTGTCCCTCATCTCCCCATAAGTCCTAAATATTACTGAACTCACAATGTTATTTTATAAAGTAAAATTTTGCCTAAGTACTGCAAATTTTACTGATGACTTCCTTCTCCAAGTTTTTTAAAGAAAACCAATTGAGTCAAGTAGCAGCACTTTTGTTATTGCTAGTGCTGCTGGCAATTGGAGGGGTTCCCGGATACCTGACAGGACAATGGCAATGGAAACAGCCGCCCCCTGTTACTACCCTCAACGAGTTAAGACAGATCCGCAAGACTGGGTTAGCCCTTCCTGCTTGGCAAACTACTGAACAAGCAGAACAGCAAATTGGCGAACATAAATGGTCTTTGCAGGTAATAAAAAAAGAAGGTTCCGAATCCCAGGCAATCCTGCTTTTATTGCCCCAAAATGGGCCTATGGATCAACCAGAGGTAGAGTGGACAGACGTTAACGGCTGGGGAAGGTCACGCTGGGGAAAGTGGGATGTAGCTCAATCTCGTTCTGCTGAATTTACTGTGAAACCACCTGCAAAGTTGGCATCTAATCTCAAAACTCAAGTAAAAGCTAGGTTCTTTCGCGCCTCCACACCACAGCAAACCTTCGCTGTCTTGCAATGGTACGCTATGCCAGATGGCGGAAATCCATCACCTTTCCACTGGTTTTTGGCGGATCAATTGGCACAATGGCATCAGCAACGCATTCCTTGGGTGGGTGTAAGCATTCTAATTCCAATGGAACCTTTAGGGGAGGTAGAAACATCTTGGCCTTTAGCCCAGTCGATTGGGGAAACGGTACAAGCTGCATTGATGGCAGGCCCTTTGTAGAGTCTGTTATCCATGCCTTTGGGCAAAAATTTATCAAAAGCATCTCTATAATTACGTTCATCCTAAAACTCAGTTAAAAGATGTTGACAATATGAAGTTAGAAATTAAATTTAGCAAAATTATTCTCCTTCTCTTAGTAAATACTTGTAGATAAAAGAGACATTTAGGACATTTTTAGAGTAGAATAACCACTCGGCGCGACTAATTTCTATATCAGTATTTTCTGCACCGATGTTTATAGATGCCAGTTATTATATGCGTGGATTCAGCGCCTTGTGTTGTGCCAGTCTTCAAGTAGGAGTTTTTTTAACAACACCTATCCAACTTGTTGTTGCCCAGCCCTTTCCACCTCAAGGACAATCACCAAGGCAACCCCCCTCGCCTGTTCCAGGTACTGAATTTGTACCTCCAGGTGCAAATGACGAAATTTCCCCCCAACTTAGCCGCTACCTCTTGGGGCCAGGAGATATAATTGGCGTTGTGCTTCAGCGTCCTCCTGGCCCATACCGCTTAGGGATAGGAGATGGAATTAGCGTTTCGGTTCAGCGCTTTCCAGATTTAAGTTTTCAAGCTTTAATCAACCCAGAAGGCAATATTGTAGTGCCATTACTGGGAACAGTTTTCTTACAAGGTTTAACTTTGCAAGAAGCTCAAGAAAAAATTCGCTTGGGTTTAAATCGTTATGTGGTTGATCCAGTAATAGTTTTAGCCTTAGCAACGCAGCGTCAAGACTTCGGTTTTCAAGCTGTAATTAGTCCAGAAGGCAACATTGTAGTGCCGCAAGTGGGAACGGTATCATTACAAGGTTTAACCCTGGAAGAAGCTCAAGAAAAAATTCGCTTGGGTTTGAGTCGCTTTTTCCCAGATCCAATCGTGGTAGTATCCTTGGCAGGGACGCGACCAGTCCAAGTTACCATTAGTGGGGAAATATTTAGACCAGGAATTTATCCGATTAATTCAACAACACCCCGTGTTGCTGATGCTTTGCTAATATCTGGTGGTTCAACGTTGAATGCAGACCTGCGACAAGTGCAAATACGTCGGAAGCTAATGGATGGTTCTGTGATTTCACAAACTATTGACTTATACGCAGCGCTGCAAAATGGTGGTTCAATCCCTAATTTACGCTTACAAGACGGAGATGCAATCCTCGTGCCGCGTCGTGAAGTTGGTAATGATGACGGTTATGACCGGAATTTGGTAGCACGTTCATCCTTGGCTGTGCCACAAATTAGAGTCAGGGTTTTAAACTATGCTGCGGGAGGTATTTCCATTCAAGCGTTGCCTAACGGCAGTACATTTGTAGATGCTTTAGGAGGAGTAAATCTCGACACTGCTAATCTTCGAGATATCGCTCTGGTTCGCTTTGATCCTGAACGAGGTAAAGCTGTTACTCAGAAACTTGATGCTAAAAAAGCTCTGGGCGGTGATGCATCCCAAAATGTAGCGCTTCAAGATAATGATGTTCTTGTTGTTGGTCGGAACCTCATCGGTAGAATTACTAATTTCCTGACTACCATTACCCAACCTTTCTTTAATGTTCAATCCTTTCTCCGATTTTTTGACAACTTCGGTGGTGGTGGTTCAAATTAGTGAGTCTCACTTTTTTGCTGATTGTTGCTAGATGAACAGAGATAATTGTGATGAGAGAGATAGAGAAGATAATGGTGAAAAATAACAAATCAAAATTGACAGCTGATAACTAAATAACTGACAACTGATTACTGATTCTATATGCCCCTGCCATGACCCCACCAATTGTTAAGCGCTATCTTATTGCTTTTGATAAGTACAAGTGGATTGGACTAGCTAGTTTTGCTTTAGTTGTAGCAGGGTCAACTGTGGTGGCTATGCAACCAGAGCCACCTACTAGCTATATAGCATCTGCTGCACTTACTTATAGTGGTCCACCAGTTTCTTTCTCTGCAACTGGTAGTGAAATCCAACAGCAAGGAAAAGAACTGAATGAGGAAGTTTTACTCTCAAACCAAATAATTGCAGCAGTGGCAGAAAAAGTTGGTGTCAAACCGCAAAAGCTCGGTGCCAGTGTTGTCCTTTCTGTACCTAAAAAAAATCCTAGGAGTGGAGAATTAGAATCTAGTATCTTGGAATTGAAATATGTCGATGGTGATGCCAAACGAGCTATCCAGGTCTTGACAGAATTGATGCAAGCAATGGTCAAGTTGAGTAGTGATATCAATACTGGGCGATTACAAGCAATTATTGAAAAGATTAACGATCGCACACCACAAACTAAACGGGAACTGCAAGTTGCTGAACAGAAGTTGGAACAGTACGATCGCATAGAGCGCACAGCAATATTAGCAGCCGAGAATGGCAGCTTGTTAAGCGCTATTACTGCCAGCCAAAATCTCCAACGGCAAATTCAATTAACTATTTCTGGAGTTGATGGGCAACTTCGTAGTTTACAAAATAAGTTAGGCTTAACAGTCGGACAGGCTTATATTTCTTCTGCTTTGAGTGCTGATCCCATAATTGGTAACTTGCGAGCGCAAATTTATCAAAGTGAGTCACAAATCGCCGTGCTCAGAAAAGATTTGCGGCCGGAACACCCAACGATGGTTCAGTTGCTACGTCAGAAACAAGCTGCGGAAGAATTGCTGCAACAACGTGCCTCTGAGGTATTAGGTGGTGATGGTACGGCCGCTCCGCTTCAGGGTAGTGTTGCAGGTATTCGCACCCAAAGCAGCTTAGATCCAGCCCGCCAGCAATTAGCAAACCAAATGGTGTCTTTGCAAACCCAACGAGAGACGCTACAACAACAACTAACTCAAGAAATCCAACAAGAAGCGCGACTACGGCAAGAGTATTCTCTGATACCCAATAAGCAATTAGAGCGATCGCGTTTAGAACAGGAGGTTGCGCTCAAAAAAGCTATCTATGATCAAATGCAGGTGAAATTAACCGATGCTAAAACCGCAGAGGCAGAAACTACCAGCAGTCTCAGCATTGCCAGACGCCCCACTGTTACTGTCGATCTAAAACCTCCGAAGAGTGTGCCTATTACCCTTGCTGTGGGTGTTTTCTTGGGTCTGGTAATTGGTGGCGGGGTGATATTTTTGTTGGGAGCGCTGGAAGGAACTTTCAAAACCAGAGAGGATATCCGCCAGAGTCTCAAGCAACGGGAAGTGGCAGTGTTGGGAGAATTGCCTTTAATGCCAGTTGATGATTTGGATCAAGATGCTGTGCCGGTGTTATTTTCCCAAGATTCTCCTTATTTAGAATTTTATGAGAAATTCCGTAGTAATCTGCGCCGGATTGGTGGTAAAAACTTAAAGGTGGTGTTGGTTACTAGCACCAGTAGCCTAGAGGGTAAAACAACAAGTGCATATAACTTGGGTGTAGCTTCAGCCCGCGCTGGTAAAAGAACCTTAATTATCGAAACAGATTTGCGATCGCCTTCCCGTTGTACATCCCTGAATGTAATTCCTGATCCTGAAGCAACTATTGAACCCCTGCGTTATTACGCTAACTTGAGTGAATGTATTCGTTTAGTGCCTGATGTAGAAAATTTATACATTGTCCCCAGCCCCGGCCCTGTACGGCAATCCGCTGCTATTCTTGAATCTAGCGAAATGCGGCGGCTGATGGAGGATGTGCGGGAACGTTTTGATTTAGTGATTTTAGATACTAGCCCTCTCAGCATATCTAATGACCCTTTGTTAATCCAGCCCTACAGCGATGGGATCGTACTAGTAGCGCGACCACACTATACACAAGAGAATATGCTAGGTGAGGCTATTGATCAATTAGTGGAAGCTGAACTAGGGTTATTGGGAGCAATTATTAATGGTGCTGATATCACCGTTTCTGCACCTGAACCAGTTGTACCATCATCAACATCATCAACATTTACATCTGAGGTGGAAGAATCTGAAGAAGTTTCAGCGAGTGCCAACAAAAACTAATAGTTTCCAAATATGGAAATTTTAACGCAGAGGGACGCATTCGCGTTAGCGCAGAGGATACGCAGAGCTTTGATAGGCATTACGAGTTTTAGGAAATGCTGTACTTAGTCGCGCCTAAACAAGCCAAATAGGGGAGCGAGAATCACTCCAAAAACAAAACCACCAATGTGCGCCCAGTACGCAACTCCACCGGTTTGCACAGCCATATTAGCCGCTGTTTGCAGAGTAGCAAGACCAGATATTACATTTTGCACAACAAAAAGTCCAATGATTACTAGTGCTGGAACTCTGATTGTGGTGATGAAAATCCCCAAAAAAACTAAAGTCATGACTTTAGCATGGGGAAAGCGGATAATGTACGCACCCAAAACCCCAGAAATTGCACCACTTGCCCCCAAGGAAGGAATCTCAGAATTCATGCCAATAAACCATTGGCACAAGGCAGCTAAAGCACCACACGCCAAATAAAAAATCAGATATTTTAAATGACCCAATCGATCTTCAATATTGTTGCCAAAAACCCAGAGAAACACCATATTTGAGATTAAGTGCCACCAACCACCGTGTAAAAATTGCGACGTAAATAACGTTATCCATTCTTCACCCAAATTGGTGGTTAATTCTTGAGGTACTACCGCATATTGATTGAAAAACTGACTCAATTGTGCATTTGACAGGCTCACCTCGTGAAGGAAAACTAAAATATTCATGCCAATTAACCCGTAGGTGAAATACGGGGTGATTCGCGTCGGATTTTCATCGTAGAGGGGAAACACAGGTGTTTTTCCTAAATTATTGACTAACTGCAATATAGCTTGTAAGGCTAGCAGTTGCGAAGGCTAGGCAATTTCACCTATTAAAATTAATCAGTATGATTGAGGGACACGGTATAACATGAAGAGTTACTTATACCAAGATTCTTTCAGGGATTTATCGCTAAATAAACCCAACAGGGGGCCGAGAATTGCCCCAAAGATAAATCCGCCCGCATGGGCCCAGTAGGCGATACCGCCGCTTTCCATGCCGATGTTGGTACGTGTTTCAAAACTAGCAAGTCCGTAAAAGGCTTGTTCGAGAAACCAGAATCCTAAAAAGAAATAGGCGGGAACGCGGAAAGTCGGGAAGAAAAATCCTAAAGGTACAACGCCTAGAACTTCGGCGTTAGGGAAGCGGAGAATATATGCACCCATGACACCTGCGATCGCACCACTCGCACCCAAAGATGGAATGCTAGAATCTTGAGCGAAGAACCACTGAGTTAAGGATGCCAAAACACCGCAAGATAAATAAAACAGTAAATATTTGGCATGACCTAACTTATCTTCAACGTTGTTGCCAAAAATCCAAAGAAATAACATATTGCCACCTAAGTGCAACAATCCCCCATGCAAAAATTGTGAAGTAATCAAAGTTGCCCACTCTGGTACTGGTTGATGTACAGAGATACCAGCAAAGCTTAAGGAGAGTTCTCGTGGAACTACAGCCGCAAGGTGTAAAAAACCATTTAATGCTTGTGGGGGAAGACTTGCTTCATAAAGAAAAGCGAGGACGTTGGCAGCAATCAGTCCATAAGTTACATAAGGGGTGATTTTGGTCGGATTATTATCGCTAATTGGAACCACGGGCGTTTTTCCTGATTTGTTAAGACAGCGATTCTAGAATACTGAATTTTGCAAGTATTTTCTTCTACCTCGTGGATAAATCTCGCTTTTAAACTTAAAAACCGAAAGCCAAAAATCCACCATCGACGGTGATACATTGTCCAGTGATGAAAGATGCCGCAGGCATACAAAGAAATGCTACTAAACCCGCTACTTCTTCTGGTTGACCAACCCTTCCCATAGGTGTTTGTGATAGAACTAATTTGAGAAAATCTTGATTATCGAGTACAGATTCGGTTAGAGGCGTGCGAATAGCCCAAGGTGCTACGGTATTTACCCTAATATGATCGGAAGCCCATTCAACTGATAGCGATCGCGTCAGTTGATTTATAGCCGCTTTAGTCATACCATAAGGAGCGCCTGTACGGTTCGAGACTAAACCCGCCACCGAACTTATATTTACAATGCTGCTATTTTCCCCATTTTGCAGCAGAGGGTAAAACAGACGGCACATCTCAAAAATTGATATCTGGTTTGTCTGGATGATGAACTCATATTCAGCAGTCGTGTAGTCTACTACTTTTTTGCTGATATTGGTTCCCACATTATTCACCAGGATGTCTAATTTATCCCAGGTTTTGCCAACCTGCTCAAAAATGGCTTGTCGCCCATCAGGGGTTGCAACATCTGCGGTAATCCCATAAGCAGGTAAGCCTGATTGTTGCCAGGTAATTAATTGTTGTTCAACATCTTGAGAATTCCGTGCCACAATTGTGACTTCCGCACCTAGAGATAAAAACTCATTGGCAACAGCTAGTCCAATGCCTTTGGTAGCACCTGTAATCAGTGCTTTCTTTCCTGTCAGTGTCCAGCGTAGACGTAGCCCCTCGTAGGCATCGCTCATTTGTAATTCTGCGGATTTTTTATTTTCAAGCCATCAATAACCTAATAGTTTATCTTGCAGGTGTCCGATGCGATCGCTTTTTATAGTAATGTAGGCGATCGCAACCCCTAAACTATTCACTGCATCTGATTCCAATTCAATAGCTGACCAAACTCATGTTTTTTTCAAATTCTCTGCAAAATCAACTCCAGCGCTGGAACGAAACCATTCGCAATCAGCCGAAAAATCCCAATGCTTACATTCGCCGAGGCATGGTTAACTTTCAACTAGCCAAGATTGATGAATCTATTCAAGATTTCGACACAGCAGAGCAATTGGATACTAGTATTAAACCCTACCTCTGGCAACGGGGATTATCGTACTATTATGCAGAAAGATTTGCTGAGGGCGCTGAACAATTTGAAATAGATTTGACAGTGAATGCTCAAGATGTAGAAGAAACAGTATGGCGATATCTCTGCATAGCTCGTTCGTTAGGTGTTGAAGAGGCACGTAATTCTTTACTAACTGTAAAAAATGATCCTCGACGTATTATGCAGTGCGTATATGATTTATATGCAGGAAATTGTATACCAGATGATGTTTTAACTGTTGGTAAATCAGAAGGAATAAAGGGAAATTTTTACAGTCATCTTTACTTGGGATTATATTACGAAGTCGAGAATAATATTGGTTTAGCTCAGGAATATATAGTTAAAGCTGCTGATAATTTCAAAATTGATGATTATATGTGGTGTCTGGCATGGGTACATAAGAAGCTACGAGGATGGCCTTGATTTGCTCAGAGGATGTTTTAAAAGTCCTATTGTAGGTATCAAAAGGTTGATTGTTGTCAGTGATATTTCCCTCATCACAAACCTCGCAGCCATTATTCAGCTAGACCTGTTGCAGCAACTCTATGGAAGCATCGCTAGAATTAAGTACTATTGAGCAAAGACATCTTTAATTAGATATCTAATCGTCAAGTTCTCCAATTTAGCAGCAATTTGAGAGACATTATCTTGACCTTTTTTCCAATGCATACCATCGTTGTAAATTATGCCTAATAAATAATATGCCTCAGGCACAATCACTCCAATACTTTCCGCAAAGTCTAATTTCTTTGATGTTGTATGAGTATCAAGAAATATTGTTTTACTATTCATGTCCACGATTTTTCCATATATCAATTTTTCAATTCTTTTTCTAATTGTGCAACAAACTGCAAAAGGATCATAATCAGCTTTTCGATTTAAATACTTACGCATTTCTGTATCTATGAAACCGTCAAAATTATATCCTTCACCCCAAGTTTCTTTCAAAGATAGTGCCCTAAACTCCAGTCTTTTATTAATGCAAGAAGTATGAAAGTGAAAAAGATACTTTGAAACATCATCTTGTATTGAAGGATGTTCTCGGTTAATTAATAGCTTCACTAAGTGTTGGTTGACCTTTAATTCCCGCCTATCTAAATAATAAATTTTTTGTTTACTAAAAGTAAAGTTTCTAAAATAGTCTGGATTTAGATGCGTCAAAATAAGAGGATAAATTCTCCTCCCTGTCATACTATATTCTTCAATAAATTGGGTAATATAATACTGGACGGCAATCAGACTTGCATCATCCAAGTAATCAAAAACTTCATCGATTACCAGGATATTGCTATGTTTTTTAAGCCTCCTTTTTGCCTGCTGTAAAAGTGCTACAAAAGTGAGAATATCTCTTTCACCATTAGAAATATAATGAAATTCCGGAAATTCAACTATTAGTTGCTTCCCTGATTCCTTAATGCGAATATCTCTCCACGTAGAGTTAAAGGCTTTCAATGTGGACTTGTAATTTTCTTTGTCTAGTTCATAGATTTTATATTTACACGCTTTTTCAAAGTCAGATATGCTATCATTATACAGATTAATTATTTGAATTCCAGCTAAAAAATACTCTGCTTTTAAATTAAAAAAATTAAACTCGTAAAGAATCTGAGCTAAATCACTCAGGCAGTCTATATTATTTAGACTATCTATTTTATTTCTTTCTATCCATTCAATCAAGTTAGAAGAGGTTCCTGACTCCTGATTAACTTCGTTGACAAATTCACTAATCTTACGTTGAATTTGGCTTTCAAGAGCATTGGTTAAAATTGTGATATTTTCATTTATTTTTTTAATTAATTTTGAATTAGAAAGTAAAAATTTAATATTTGGTAGCACCTTGTTGTTTAGTCCAAATATTTTTTGTTGAGACTTAAAAGAGTATTGAAATTTAACTTTTTCTGGAATTTCATCAATTAATATGACTGGGTTTATCGTCATTTCAGAACCATAATTCACTCCAGTACCTTTGGCATCTATTTGGCTGTTAATTACAAAGCAATCGAACTGATCTTTTATAGTGTTGATTGACTCATCAGCTTCTAAGTCAACAATTGTGTTGTCAGGCTTCTGGTATTTTATAAACAGTCTTGGTCGGTTTGCAGTGTCATTTTTGTAAAGTGAGTATCCACTGAGGACTAATCCATTTGCTTGTAATAAATTAAATGCAGCAGCAAAAGAGCTTTTTCCAAACCCATTTGGAGCAACTAAAATACTTGGCTTGTTAGGTAAAATATCTAAGTTAAAAGAATATTTTTTTATGCCTTTGACATTTTCTATTTCAATTACCTTAAGTGTCATTTTCCTACATATCTGCTGAAGAGAAAATTTTAATCGATCATCTATTCAATTATCAGTGGTTTCGCTTTCCAATTGTACTTGTCGATACAAATGGGCGATCGCAATTTCCACATCTACAGATTCCAGCCGCAATATATCGCCCAAATTATACTCCGACAGCACCCATTTCCCCTGTTCGTTGCGCCGAAATACTTCTACAATCGGTTGAGCTACTTGTACTAAGACATATTCTTGCAAGGTTGGAGATTGGCGATATTTAGCAAACTTTTTTCCCCTATCGGCTGCTTCAGTTGAAGGTGATAGAACTTCGATAATTAAGCAGGGAAATTGTACTAATTGTGGATCGGTATCTCGCTCATCGCAAGTCACCACCACATCTGGATAAAAATACTTTTGCCCCGGTTCTACCTGCACCTTTACATCTACAATGTATACTTCACAGGTGCGTAGGCGTAGCCCGTCGTAGACATCGGCTAAGGCATCATCTAAGAGCTTAAAGAAATTTCCAGAAACCCGATTATGGTTGCGTGTAGCACCGCTCATCATCACAACTTCGCCATCCCAATACTCGTAGCGTTCCTCTTGGGTAGGTTCCCAAACCAGGTATTCTTCTGCACTCATCAAAATGTTGTCGGGTAAAGCAACCATTGGCACGATCCCTTAATGATTCACTTGATTTAGGATAGCGAAAAAATGGCGTTCTCTTTTAGTATGACTAGAAAAACGTTCGTGCACTCACTAACGTTTTTCTAAATTACGAATTATTTAGATTTTTCGCAATAATTCCCGAATAGCGATCGCACAATCAGGGAAAGCTAAAGGTGAAATCGTCACATCCTCTGCAAGTATGCTCTCGCTGTGATAACCATCTGGACTAGGGAGACGATACATATACAACTTGCGTCCATTGACATCTAAAATCCAATACTCAATAATACCTGACTTAGAGTAGGCCATCGCTTTGACTTCGCGATCGTATTTGAGACTGGAATCAGCTATTTCAATCAGTAAAAATACTTCGGAAGCATTGGGATGGTGATCCTCATAATCTAATGGATTCAGCTTCACCACTGAAATATCTGGTTCTGGTTCCGAATAATCATCAAGTTGCACTGGCGACTGGATTCTTAATAAAACTTTGTCACCCAAACGTTGACGTAACAACCTTTCTGTGCGGGTAATTGCTGATTCGTGAGCAGTACCTTTTGCTGACATTCTAATGATTTGTCCCGCGATTAATTCTAAGCGTTCTTCAGGATGAAAAATTCCCGTTTCCGCCATTTGGTGATATTCTTGAACACTAATTAGGCGAATATTGGTGAGCATAAAATTCACGTTAACGTCCTAGCATTTTATCCCGCAGATGTTTAATGCGATCGCGCAATTTCCCCGCCTCTTCAAATTCTAGTTTCTTCGCCGCCTCTTTCATCTGTGCTTCCAACAAAGTAATCAACCCTGGAATCTGTTCTAATGGCAGTTCATCTAGATGTTCATCTACAACTTTCAAGTCTGTTGCATTCAACCGCCGAGATACATCTAAAAAAGCCAAAATCGCATTACTTGATTTTTTCACTATTGGTTGCGGTGTAATCCCATGCAATCGATTATGTGCCGTTTGAATCCCCCGCCGCCTGTCTGTTTCATCAATAGCTTTAATCATGCTACCTGTCATATTATCGGCATACAAAATCGCTTGTCCCTGGACGTGACGCGCGGCTCTACCAATAGTTTGAATTAAGGAACGCTCGGTTCTTAAGAAACCTTCTTTATCTGCATCCATAATTGCTACTAAGGAAACTTCGGGTAAATCTAAACCTTCCCGCAGCAAATTCACACCAACTAAAACATCAAATTTTCCTTCGCGCAAGTTCTGCAAAATTTCAATGCGCTCAATAGAAGTAATCTCGGAATGTAAATACCGTACCCTGATACCGTGGTCTTGCAAATATTCGGTTAAATCTTCCGCCATCCGCTTGGTTAATGTGGTAATTAACACTCGTTCATGGCGATCGGCTCTATCTTTAATTTCTCCCAATAAATCATCAATTTGTCCTTCGGTAGGACGCACAGAAATTTCTGGATCAACTACTCCAGTTGGTCGAATCACTTGCTCAATTACATTATCTTCTGAAACTTCTATTTCCCAATTTCCAGGAGTTGCGGAAACAAAAATACACTGATTCACCTTTTGCCAAAATTCTTCTGCTTTTAATGGACGGTTATCAGCAGCGCTAGGAAGACGAAATCCATGTTCAATTAAAACTTTTTTTCTCGCTTGATCGCCGTTATACATCCCGCGAATTTGGGGTACAGTAACGTGAGATTCATCAATAATTAATAGCCAATCTTTGGGAAAATAATCAATTAAACATTCTGGTGATTCTCCAGCTTGTCTTCCTGCTAAGTGGCGGGAATAGTTCTCGACACCGTTGCAATAACCGACTTCGCGCAGCATTTCTAGGTCATAGCGTGTACGTTGATCTATGCGTTGCGCTTCTAATAGTTTCCCAGCTTGTTCTAAGTCTAGTTTTTGCTGTTTTAATTCGGCGGCGATGTCATTACAAGCTACTTCTAACCGTTCTTCTGGGGTGACGAAGTGACGCGCAGGGTAGACATTCACTGCTTCCAAACTCTTGAGTATTTCCCCTGTCACCGGGTCAATGTACCGAATCGCGTCTATTTCATCACCAAAGAATTCTACACGAATAATCCGGTCTTCATAAGCTGGGCCAATTTCTAAGACATCACCTCGGACGCGAAATTTTCCCCGACCCATTTCGATGTCGTTACGGCTGTATTGAACATTTGCCAAATCTCGTAAAATTTGGCGTTGATTTACTTCCATACCTATCTGAAGAGGGATGGCAGCTTTCAGATATTCTGCCGGCATTCCCAAACCGTAGATGCAACTGATGGAAGCAACGACAATGACATCACGGCGTTCAAACAGCGATCGCGTCGCTGAATGCCGCAACATATCTATTTCATCATTAATCGCTGCTGTTTTTTCAATATAAGTATCGGTAACAGGAATATACGCTTCTGGCTGATAGTAATCGTAGTAGCTGACAAAATACTCGACTGCGTTGTTGGGAAAGAAATCTCGTAACTCGTTACAAAGCTGTGCAGCGAGGGTTTTGTTATGGGCCAGAACTAAAGTCGGCTTGCCAATTTTCTCAATAACTGCTGCTACCGAAAATGTCTTGCCTGTTCCAGTGGCTCCTAGTAAAGTTTGATAACGATTGCCTGATTGGATACTAGCAGTTAGTTGTGCGATCGCTTGTGGTTGATCGCCTGTGGGACTAAAGGGAGCTTGAAGACAAAATTCTGTCATACAGTTTTGCTGAAAATACCCTATCTCATGGTGACGATTCCGCCCTGTATCCATTGTAGCTGGCTTCTTAGACCAAAATAAATGGTAATAATTTTTTACAAAACTTATTAATTAAAATTTACTTATGTATCAGTTTTAAAGATACTTATATCTATGTGAGGTTTTTTAAGGTTAAACTCTTAATGTATATGGGAAAAAATTTCATCTTTCCTTAATTATTGTAAAATCCAATTAACAAACTAGAGGTTTTCGTTTATGACTATTAGCAACGCTGGCAAAGCAACCAGTTCTCGGCAAAAGCCTGCCAAGTCTCCAGGGGAAGGTACAGAGGAAGTTGAAAATCAACAAGACCAGAGCTTGAATGCAGATAAAGTCGAGGAAGTTACTGAACTGCCAGTGGGAGCTTCTGGAACACTCGCCATTTCTGGAATTCGTCCAATAGGCGCTAGCGACTTAGAAGTTGCTGAACACCTCTCAATTGCTGGGGTGCGTCCCGTTAGCACTAGTACCTTGGAAGTAGTTGAAACCTATAACTCAATGGGTATTCGTCCAATTGGTGCTAATACATTCCAAGTTGTTGAAAGTATCAACCTCTCTGGGATTCGTCCAATTGGCTCAAGTTTATTGGTAATTGATGAAAGCTATTCCACCTTCGGTAATCGTCCAATAGCATCAAATGAGATTGACAATTCTGAAAGCCTAATGGGTTTTCTAGATTAGAAAAAAATATCACCATATACTTTATTAACCCAGTTTCCATGCGAAACTGGTTTTTTTATTTAAACAGTCAAAAGTAGAAATTACTAGATTTGCATTTGTTCTATGTCTTTTAGCATAGGTAACTAAACTATTCTTACTTTATTTTATATTCAGTCAACAGCCAGAACACTTACTACAACTACCTTTCTTAATTACGAATTACGAATTACGAATTACAAATTATTTAATATGCCTTGTGGTGGAAGGCTTTAGCAAAATAATTAAGCTACTGTGTAATAGTAATCACAAAAGATTTCAAAGTTAGTTATAGCTTTGAAATGAATTTTTTACAAAATCAGGAGTACAAAATGAGTATTGAAGATCGCGCTAAAGCTGCTGCTAAAAATGTTGAAGGTAAAGCCCAAGAAGCATTAGGAAATATCACTGGAGATCCAGAAGATAAAGCTAAAGGTAAAGCCAAGCAAGCTGAAAGCGAAGTACGTCACGGAATTGAAGACGTAAAAGATAATGTCAAGAAAAACATTGACTAGCAATTCATAACCTTTTTGCAGCTAGGGATATCAATGGGATGGATTCCATTTTGCCAAAAGGTATGGAGTGTTAGAAAATCAATGTTATACACCTTTATTCTCTTTTTAGGAAGTGTAGAAAAATAAAGGAATAGCTTGATTTTTTGAACTTTTGTAGAGGCGTGATTAATTACGTCTCTACAATTATTATTATTACAAAATTAAGACTGTACGAACTCAGATCCCCCAGATCCCTTCAAAAATGAGCTTTAGAAAATCCTCACTTTTTAATTTTAAGCTTCTAAAAGTTAGATAATCTATTTCTATAAATTCAAAACTTATAAATTCAATTAGTTTAATTTGGCAAGCTAAGTAGATTGGCAAAATAAAACCGTACTATCTAAAGATTGGGATGGGCATTGCCCGCCTTTATTTTTTACCTACTATTCAGTAGAGATTATGTATAATACATTATTTATATTAGCGTGAGTTCCACGAGTTTGATTTGACCCCTCTCCAAACCTTTCCCCGAAGCAGAGAGGCTTAAGAAGCTAATTTTTGCGTTGCTCCTCTTTTTGCGCTTTGGAGAGAGAACCGGGGAAAGGGAGGTCTGTTGAATTCACGCTAGATTATTTATTTTTAATCAAATAAAATTCACGTAAATCTTACATACTTACATATATGTTTTTTCCTTAAAGTGTAAAATTACTTTATTATTTATAGCTTTTAGCTGCATTTTAAAATATTTTCATCAAAAAAATATCTTAAAGTTTTCATAAATATAGGTAATGATTTGTTGAAAATATATTCTTGTGTAGCGATATTAAGTTGGAGATTTACGAAAAAATACGTAATTCTTCCTAAGAATATCAAATACCCATAATAAGTGTCATGAATAGATTTCAGGTAAGACAGAAGTTACAGAAATATTTGCCTGCTGACATACGCAAAGCTACTTTGAGTACATTTGCAGTGCTTGGTGTCAGTTTTGGGTTTGCTGCCTTAAGTTCGCCAGCATCCGCAGCTTTGTTGTTTCGTGAGAGCTTCGACAATGCGGCACTTTCCATAGATGCTTTTGGTAGCACCAGTAACAATGGCACATTGCAAACAGACGTACCTGTAGGTGCAACTGTTCTCAAAGCATACCTTTATGCCTCTTCTGTTTGGGAGGATTATAATGGCCCTGTAAGTGATGTCAAACTGAACGGTAATTTGTTGAAGGTTGCTGATGCCTTTGTACTCGCGCCTAACGAAAACCCAGCAACTACTGTACGTTGGGATGTTACCAGCCTTCTTAGCTCTTTAGGAGGTTTGCAAAACCATACTATTGAAGAGCTAGGAGACAATGACGGTGAAACTTTAGTTGTGTCTTATCAAGATGCCACAACCGCCGGTTTGTCGTCTTTTATCTTAGACGGCGAGCTATCCCCCACAGGAGACACAACCAGGTTGAATTTTGATCAACCTTATAGCGGTGGCGACTTTATAGTATCTTTTGCCGATACCTATAGCATTCAGCCAAGTGGTCAATTGACTATTGTGGACGTGACAACAGACTCTACTAGCTCTCGACGCTTAACTAGCTCTGCTGGTGGTCAGGATGATGGAGAAGGAGCTAATGGTGCTCTAATCACTGCTGGCGGTATTGGTGATAGTTTGACTAACCCAGATCCGTTTGCCTCTGATTCTGGCGGTTTTAGGACTGATGATGAACTTTATAATCTAGCTCTTGGTAATAGCGCTGATCCTAATCCTTTTATCCAGGCAGGTGATACGTTCGTCGAGTTAAATACTGTAAACCCAAGTAATGATGATAATGTGTATAGTCTGTTTATTACCAGCAAATTCAAAACTAAAGTGTCTGTACCCGAACCTTTAACTACATTGGGTTTATTAATGGTCGGTGGTTTTGGTCTAGCTTTCTGCCGCAAGTACAAGCAGCAACGAAAAGATACGGCAAGAGCTTAGGTCAACAACTTCTAAATAGGTACGATAGAGCGTGTTAAGTGTGTAGTTAAAAATTTATAATTTCACACTTAACATTCTGTTTAATGTATTCTTTGGTAAAAGATGGTGCAATATTACCTAAAAATTAGTTTAATTTTTGCTCCTGCACCAATACCTGCCTTTTTAATGGGAATAATCTACGCTGGTCGTAGCTGCGGCAACTTTCGCCTGAAAATTATTCGAAATCTCAAAAAATTGTAGTAACATACCACAGGCATTAACTATCTTCAGCGACATCTGATTGTTAGCGCTCTTAAATTTACAATTGATGGGAATATACCGTGAGCCTAACTCTTTATCTCCTCCGTCACGGACAGACAGAATGTAGTCGCAATAATTCCTTTTGCGGTTCTATAGACTCAGAACTTACCCCAGAAGGGTTGGAGATGGCAAAGGCTTTTGCTGATGCATATAGTTCTATGGATTGGACAGCAATATTTTGTAGTCCAATGCGGCGGACTGTATTGACAGCAAAACCCTTATGTGAAGCAATAGGGATGGAACCACAACTTAGGGATGGTTTAAAGGAAATCAACTATGGCAAGTGGGAAGGAAAAACGCCAGAAATAATTAGCCGTGAATATCACGATGATTATATTCGCTGGTCAGCAGATCCGGCTTGGAATGCTCCTACTGGTGGAGAAATGGCGGTTACAATTGCTTCTCGTGCCTTGTAGGTAATTGAAGAAATTAAACAAAGTTACAGTAATGGTAATGTTTTAGTTGTTGCACACAAGGCAACCATCAGAATTCTTCTGTGTAGTTTTCTGGGGGTTGACGTGGGACGCTTCCGTTTTCGTTTGGGATGTCCTGTTGCTTCGGTCAATATTGTAGAATTTAGCTCACATGGGCCGTTGTTAAAGGTTTTGGCAGACCGTAGTCATTTGGATGAGCGGTTGCTAAATTTACCAGGGACGTGAAGGAGTCACTTGTATCGCATTGCTTTCGTTAGGGCAGCATTTTATAAATTGAAAGCTACAGGCATTGATTTCATACCTCGCAAGGATGGGTTTTGATGCCATTCAATTCGATCTGTATCCAAGTGGAGATTACTAAGGCGGCGCACAATGGTGTCGATGGCAATTTGTGCTTCAAGTCTGCCAAGAGATGCACCTAGGCAAAAGTGGGTTCCTTTTCCAAATGCTAAGTGTGGGTTTTCAGCGCGTGTAATGTCTAATTTGTCGGGGTCTAAAAATTGCTCAGGGTCGCGGTTGGCAGCACCAATTACCAGAAATAGGCGTTGCCCTTGGCTAATTTGTTTGCCATCAATTTCGAGATCGGTAACTGCTATGCGGGCTTGACGTTGTACTGGGCTGTCATAGCGCAAAAACTCTTCTACAGTAGTTGTAATTAGCGAGGGGTCATCCTTTAACTTTTGCATTTGACTAGGATTTTTGAGTAAAGCAAGTAAGCCGTTAGCAATCAAGTTGGTGGTAGTTTCATGACCCGCAAAAGTTAAGAAAACGCAATTGGATAAAATTTCGTCGTCATCGAGAGAATTTCCCTTTTCTTGTGCAAAAATGAGGCTACTCATGAGATCATTTTGAGGATTCTGACGACGTTCTTCAAGGATGCGGCGGAAGTATTCGGTCATTTCGATAATACTTTGTTGAGCGGTGGTCAAAATTTCTGGCTTCATGCGGAACATACCAAAAAATCTTGCCAAATCGCTAGACCATTTCTTAAACTGTTCGCGGTCTTCGGACTTTGCGCCCAGCATTTGGGCGATGACGATCGCGGGCATTGGATAAGCTAAATCATGAATAATATTCATGTTACCCTGCTCATAGACACCATCAATTAGTTCGTCTACTAGCGTCTGAATTTGCTCTGCCATGCTGCCAATGATACTAGGAGTGAATGCCTTGTTAAATAACGGACGCAGACGTGTGTGTTCTGGAGGGTCGCAAAATAGAATCCATTTTGATAGAGTTTCCAGAAGGGGAAGTATCTTCTGTTGCTCTGATTCTGGTATTTTACTAATAGGTGGACGCTTGGACGAAATCCGTTTATCTTGCATAGCTGCGGCAACGTCCTTATAGCGCATTAGATACCAGCCCCCAAAAAAATCACTCCAGTAAACAGGATCTTCTAATAAAATACGGCGGTAGGTAGGATAGGGATTGTCCAGTACTTCCGGGGCAGATAGATTGTATCGGTCTTGTTCTAGATTACTGGGTGACGACATGAGTTAAAAACGATTAAGGATATAACTCAATAATTCTATATGTGGTGGCATCCCCGATCAAAAGTAAGATTCAGATTGCTTCGTATGTACTGCGAAATACTAGCTCAAATAACTGCAACTGCTTCCCTTACGAAAATAATTGGTATGATTTGGGTTTGTGTGGATTTTGATTCATAATTTATTCAAATTTTTATGCAGCCAGTTATTGAAACAATTTTATTACGTCAAATGGCTTCAGGCGATCGCCTATCCTTACAACTATACAAATTTATTGGCGCTCAATCTGGTAAAAAGGTATACATTCAATCTAATCTGCACGGTGCAGAAATTGCTGGTAATGCCGTTATTCACCAGCTAATTGAGTTTTTATTAACCATAAATGATACAGATTTAACTGGAGAAATCTGGCTGGTTCCCGTTTGTAATCCAATGGGGACAAATGAACGCGCTCATCATTTTTCTCCTGGACGTTACTGCATTTACGAAGCTAAAGATTGGAATAGGATATTTTGGGACTACGAGAAAGAAGCTGATGATTTAGTAGCTTTTACTAAATCTCAACTTCATAGTGATCTAGAGGTCGTTCGACAAAATTATCTAACTATAATTAAGCAAAATTTTGCAAAAATTTTAGAAAAAATTAATTCTTCTAATGGTGTTCCCTACACTGAGCTTTTTGCCTACAAGCTACAAAATCTGAGTTTAGATGCAGATTACTTAATTGATTTACATAGTTCTACAAATCAAGCTTTAGATTACGTTTATTACTTCCAAAATCGAGAAAACAGTGCAAAATACTTCGGGTTTGATTTTGGAATTTTACTTGATAAATACGATGGTGATGCTTTTGATGAAGCTTTTATCAAACCTTGGTTAGCACTGGAAGCTTGTTTTAGAGAGTTTGGTAGAGAAATTAAGTTTGATGTGGAAGCTTGGACACTGGAATTAGGAACAGGAATGCAAATAAACCCTGATTCAGTCGCTAAAGGTATACGGGGTGTGAAAAACTATTTATTACAAAAAGGTGTACTACAAGTTTCTAATTTACCAGAAGATGCAAAAACTCATGAGATGACTTTCGCATCTAGCAGCAACCGGAAAAAATATTATGCGATCGCAGGTGGTATGATTCAATCCAGAATAGAATTAGGTACTAAAGTCAAAGCTGGAGACAAACTCTATCAAATTCTCAGTTTTAATAAAGAAGGTCAACTACCTAGTGTAATTGATGTCTGCGCTCAACAAGATGGATTAGTTTATGATGTCGCAACCAACCAAGCTGTGAATGAAGGCGAGTTTGTATTGGGAATTGTTAGTTAGGGGATAGCAAATATATCAAGTGTAGAGACGGCGATTCATCGCGTCTCCTGCCTTAACCGAACAGCATTGAAACTGGCCTTGACAAAAAGGCACATCAATGGGTGAAAAAATTGAAATATTATCGATGGGAAACGGAGGTTTTTCTGTTGAATTTGGTGGCAATTTCCTGGAATTGGAGTTTATGCGTAAGTATATAAATATATCCTGGTATTTACGTTGAGCTAACTTGTGTATGGCAGTCATCACGATTCGGGAACAGCAGCCAACAGAAAACGGTTTTGCCGCAAGTTTGATTTTTGATGGTGGCGAATACCCAATCAATATTACTGACCCTTTTACACCGAAGGAAGAACAGCAACTCGAATGGTATTTTGAGGAATGGCTGACTTACCCAATGTTAGACGGGAAGAAAGCGGAAGCGGCGAAAACGAGTGTTGCTAGTTATGGGGAAAGTTTATTTAACCAGGTTTTCAAGGCTGATATTGATGCTTATAGCCATTATCGCCAACTGCGGGGAAATCTGAAGCAGGTAAAAATTGAGATAGTAGGTAATAGTCCCGAATTTCACGCGCTGCACTGGGAAGCTATGCGGGATAAGGATTGGCCGCGACCTTTGAGTGTGGATTGCGTAATGATACGCAAGCGCCTTGATAAAGCCGCATCAGTGGCGGCAAATATGGCAGAATCGGCGGTAATTAACTTGTTGGTGGTCATTGCTCGACCGGATGAGGAGCATGATGTGGGTTATCGTACCATTGCTCGTCCGTTGATTGAGGTGATTCAAAAGAGTCACTTGCCTGTAAATATTGACTTATTGCGTCCGGGTACTTATGAAAGTTTAGAACGGCATTTAGAGGCCAAGGGGGCGGGATATTATCATATCATCCATTTTGATTGTCACGGGGCGTTGATGGGTTATGCAGATATTCAGGAAGGGGTGAAACGCAACCGATATACCTATCAAGCTAGGTGGGGACGGGAAGATATTCAACCATATCAGGGGGTAAAGGCATTTTTGTTTTTGGATGGGGAAAGTAAGGGAAAAGCTGATCCCATAGAGGCGGGGGAATTAGCGAATTTGTTGACGGGGAAGGGGATTCCCGTTTGTATTCTCAATGCTTGTCAGTCGGGGAAGCAGGTAAGAGGAGCAGGGGAGGCAGGGGAGGCAGGGGAGGCAGGGGAGGCAAGGGAGACGAGTTTGGGTAGTCGGTTGATGACTGCGGGAATGCAAATGGTAGTGGCAATGGGCTATTCGGTGACGGTTTCGGCTGCGCGGTTGATGATGGAACAGGTTTATCAAAACTTGTTTGGGGGGAAGGAGATAAGCGAAGCGATTCGGTTGGGGAGAAGGGAGTTATTTAATAATAAGACGCGCAAGGCTTATTTTAATACCGATATTGATTTGGAAGATTGGCTTTTGCCTGTGGTTTATAGTAACCAATGGGTGAATTTGAATTTGCGTAAATTTAGAGCAGAGGAAGAAGAAGAGTATTTTGAGAAGTTGGGTAACTTATATCAATATACGCCGCCAGAATATGGATTTATCGGGCGAGATTTGGAGATTTTGAAGATTGAGAAGGCTTTGTTTTGTCATAATATTTTGCTGTTGCAGGGAATGGGAGGAACGGGAAAAACTACGCTGTTAACTTATTTGCGTAGTTGGTGGCAGACGACGAACTTTGCACCGGAGATATTTTATTTTGGTTATGATGAACAAGCTTGGACGCTGACACAGATTTTGTTTGACATTGGCAAGCGGGTATATAAAAAGTTTGAGTTTGCGAATTTTCAAGCGATGAATTTAACTGTACAGATGCAGAAATTACTGGCTAAATTACGGTCAGAATCTCATATTTTAATGTTGGATAATTTGGAGTCGGTGACGGGACAAGCTTTAGCGATTCAAAATACCTTAGCGTCAGCCGAGCAAAAGCAATTGCAAGATTTTTTGACGCGGTTGGTAGGGGGAGAAACGCGGGTAATTTTAGGTTCTCGTAGTGATGAAAGTTGGTTGCAAGGAGCTTTTAAACAGAATATTTATCAGTTGCGGGGATTGGATGCGGAAGCGAGGACGGAGTTATCTAATAAGATTTTAGAACGGAATGTGGGGGATAAAAGGAAGATAGGTAAGATTCGGGAAGAGGAAGATTTTCAGAAATTGATGAAGGTGTTAGCGGGGTATCCGTTAGCAATGGAAGTAGTGTTAGCGAATTTGAAAAATCTGTCATCCCAGGAAATTTTGGCAAAATTAGCAGCAGCAGATATTAATTTAGATACGGGAAGTGGGGATAAAACCCAGAGTATTCTCAAATGTGTGGAATATTCTCATAGTAATTTGTCGCCGGATGCTCAAAAATTATTATTGTGTTTAGCTCCTTTTAGTGGGTTTATTGATAGGAGCGATATTGCTAATTATGCCAAGCAATTACAGAAGTTAGAGGCGTTTCAGGATTATGATTTTGATAAGTTTGATGGGGCAATTCAAGAAGCAATAAATTGGGGCTTGCTCTCGCTTATCAATGAAGAGATTCCTCAATTATTACAAATTCAACCTGTTTTTCCCTTCTTTCTCAAAGCAAAATTAGCAGAAATAGATGCAGCTACCCGCGAAGCCTTGCAGGAGGGTTTTAAAAGCCACTATATCGGTTTAGCTCGTTCCTACAATCGCTATATGGAATCGAAGGAACCGCAAGAACGGCAGATTGGGATTTTTTTCTGTCGGCTGGAGTATGAAAATTTATATAATACCTTGCAAATTTGTTTAGAGAAACAAGAAACTATTGATATTTTCTTTTGCTTGTTTCAATACTTTTATATAAATAATGATATTCCAAGTAGTTTGAAACTGTCGGAATTTGTCTGTAACGCACAAGTCGCTTATCCACCAGAAATTAGAACAGATAGGATAGGTTTGCATATTGTGGCGGCACTCGATCGCCTTGCTATGGGTTATTTCCAAACACAAAATTATCCCCAAGCCCAAGAATCCTATTTGCGGGTTATCGAATTATCCCAACAACTCCAAGGTGTAGAAGCAACACAAATCAAGTCTTTGTTAGCAAGCACTTACCACCAGTTGGGATACGTTGCCCAACAGTTGCGCCAATACGACCAGGCACGGGATTATTATCAACAAGCCCTGGAAATCAATATCGAATTTGGCGATCGCTATAGTTGTGCTAGGACTTACCACCAGTTGGGAAGCGTTGCCGAAGAGTTGCGCCAAAAAG
>NZ_JAWJTF010000042.1:0-67793 GCF_048836525.1 Nostoc sp. CALU 546 | reverse complement strand
ATACAGCTGAGACTGAGGAATAATTTCCTTGGCTTGAGAAGTACTTGACCAAGAAAGTCGAGAAACGGCATCGTATGTCTTATCGTAGTATTCGAGTTTAATATCATACTTTTGACCAGCAACCAGTGCGATCGCGCCACTGTGTTCTGTGGCTGATTGATCGACAAACTTGTTGATGATTTGTTGACCATTTACCCACAGTCGCACACCATCATCAGTAGTGGTGTAGAAATTGTAAGTTTCGCTGTACTTGGCTTCTACCTGACCTGTCCAACGCACTGAGAAGGTATCTGCACCGACGGACGGATCTGGAGAACCATTGCCCCAGTTAAAGTTAACTGTTGCATCTGTGCGAGTTTGCTTCAGGTTGGTGAAGTCGATGTTGTCATAGTACTCTCCTTTGAGTCCGTTGCCATTACCAACTACAGGAGGTACGTTGACATTACTATACAGCTGGGACTGAGGAATAATTTCCTTGGCTTGAGAAGTACTTGACCAAGATAGTTGGGAAACAGCTTCGTATGTCTTATCGTAATATTCGAGTTTAATATCATACTTTTGACCAGCAACCAGTGCGATCGCGCCACTGTGTTCTGTGGCTGATTGATCGACAAACTTGTTGATGATTTGTTGACCATTTACCCACAGTCGCACACCATCATCAGTAGTGGTGTAGAAATTGTAAGTTTCGCTGTACTTGGCTTGCACCTGACCTGTCCAACGCGCTGAGAAGGTATCTACACCGACGGATGGGTCTGGAGAACCATTGCCCCAGTTAAA
Organism: Nostoc sp. CALU 546; assembly: GCF_048836525.1. Classification (NCBI taxonomy): domain Bacteria; kingdom Bacillati; phylum Cyanobacteriota; class Cyanophyceae; order Nostocales; family Nostocaceae; genus Nostoc; species Nostoc sp. CALU 546. The sequence goes on along the minus strand of NZ_JAWJTF010000042.1, from coordinate 67,013 downwards.
GTTAACTGTTGCATCTGTGCGAGTTTGCTTCAGGTTGGTGAAGTCGATGTTGTCATAGTACTCTCCTTTGAGTCCGTTGCCATTACCAACTACAGGAGGTACGTTGACATTACTATACAGCTGGGACTGAGGAATAATTTCTTTTGCTTGAGAAGTACTTGACCAAGAAAGTCGAGAAACAGCTTCGTATGTCTTATCGTAATATTCGAGTTTAATATCATACTTTTGACCAGCAACCAGTGCGATCGCGCCACTATGTTCTGTGGCTGATTGATCGACAAACTTGTTGATGATTTGTTGACCATTTACCCACAGTCGCACACCATCATCAGTAGTGGTGTAGAAATTGTAAGTTTCGCTGTACTTGGCTTCTACCTGACCTGTCCAACGCGCTGAGAAGGTATCTGCACCGACGGACGGATCTGGAGAACCATTGCCCCAGTTAAAGTTAACTGTTGCATCTGTGCGAGTTTTCTTCAGGTTGGTGAAGTCGATGTTGTCGTAGTACTCTGCTTTTAGCCCATCTCCCTGAGAGAGGGCGCTAGCACTAGCCCTAGCAGCAATATTGCTGGGTTGTGACTGATTCTCTAAAGCAGATGGTTGAGCAACAATTGTTGGATTTAGAGATGTTGACAGTTGTTGATTCTGTTCATTCATTGAGATATATGCCTCACAATAGAGCTAAAACTAATGCCATGATCAATACTTTTGGATTAGTTTTATGTTTAATGTTTTCAACAAAAAATGCGTAATAATCGTAGCTCAAGTATGTTGATAACCAAATCATTATTTACCTATCAACATATTCTTAATTAAGACTGATACTATTTCGTTCACTTGCTGATGCAAAGCAAGCTATTAATGCATGATACTTTTGTTGTGCTATTTGTATCAACATTAAAGTAGTATGGCGTAATGTTATGCCTTCCTATCTTTTCTCTAAAAAAAATATAAAAAACGTGTATTATATCGAAATGCTAGAGATTAATTTAAAAAAGTATTAGTCCTGATTAATGTTTGTTTTGTTCAGACAAATTTTTGAGTTTAATTTATAGTTTCTTCCTCCAGCAATAATTGCCTTCTGAACTCAACTGACTTTTACTGAGCCTGTGTTACCTTGAGCTTGTCTTTGGTGCAGCCTCTCGTAGAGAAGGATCGAAATTGCGATCGCCCAAGTCCTCCTGCCTTCACTGATAAAAAATCACAAATCACCATTTTCGACAGCTTCTAATTTCTCTGATGTGCAGGTGTATGAAGGTGAGGCAAAACAGCACACATCGGAGTAGATAGATACTTAAGTATCTCTAAGTTGCAATAGTACACATTTCGTTTAGGTACTGTTTTTAGGTTAATCAATTACATATTTGACACTAGATCACGATGTTATGTCTATCTTTTTTGTGTAACTTTGTCTAAATATTCATATTGATATATATATTGTTAAAGGAATATGAAAGTTTTGATGAACTTTAAATAAAGATTGCCAACATACAGGATAATCCCATGTTTTTTCTCCGCATGGATATTAATTATATGAAAATTGTATAAAGAAGCCTTTTGATATTTAAAGATTTGACAAAGTAGGATTTATCTATTCTTTATCTTGACTGTCAATAGGTAAGTATTCATTTAAGGTGGGAAACACAATCAACGAACTTTGGGGGTTTGAGTCCTCAGCAAGATAGGCAGCACGTTTTGTGTCGGGATTAAATCCCCGTTACAAAACATAATTGCGTTAGCGTAGCGGTAGCGAGTCCGCGAGCGTCATTGCGAATTGTTTTAATACGGTTCGGTTAAAGGGAAAGAACTATCCAGCAAATTGCTATGCGGCAACTTCACTGAACGCAAGGACTTATCAGCGTTTGAAACCCTACTCTTTCGTTCATTTACAAAAGTTTTTAATTGACTCCAAGTCGGAAAAATTACAAGTTTGACGTTGCACATTCCCACTTTCCCCTAGACTAGGGGCAGCAACCTTGTTCAAACTGGCTGAGGAAAGTGGATTTTGACTGAGACAAACAATTTAAACTCTACCATCCAGAATGTCTCACGCAGGGAATTGCGAGATTTAGTGCGGACTCAGCTGCAAATGCTCCTGGAAGCAGGAGACTTGCAGGGAGCAAAAGCTATTCTCGTACCTGTGCAGCCTGCGGATATTGCCGAGGCGATTGAGGGTTTACCAGAAGCGATGCACGCTTTGGCTTTTCGCTTGCTTTCTAAGGATGAAGCGATCGAGGTTTATGAATATCTTGACTACAGTGTTCAAGAACGGTTAATCGAGGAACTTAAAAGCCAGGAAGTCCGCGATATTGTCGATCAAATGTCGTCGGATGACCGGGCTAGATTATTTGATGAATTACCAGCAAAAGTCGTTAATCGTCTGCTAGAGCAACTAAGTCCAACGGAACGCCAAGCTACAGCCCAACTATTAGGTTATGAAGCTGATACTGCTGGGCGAATCATGACGCTAGAGTTAATTTCATTGAAAGAAAACTTTACAGTATCTCAAGCTCTAGAGCGAATTCGCAACTTAGCTAATGCCAGTGAGATGATTTATTATCTTTATGTCATGGATGCAGCAAGGCGCTTAACGGGGATTGTATCGTTGCGGGAATTGGTCACATCTCAGCCTGAGCAGATTATTGGCGAAATTATGACCCGTGATGTGATATTTGTCCACACTGATACAGACCAAGAAGAAGTTGCCAGATTAATCCAAAGATATGACTTTCTGGCTGTGCCTGTGGTAGATCGAGAACAGCGTCTAGTAGGTATTGTCACCGTAGATGATGTGATTGATATTTTGCAACAAGAAACCACCGAAGATATCTATGCCTTGGGTGGTGGTGTGCAGTCGGGGGGCGACAACTATTTTCAGATGAATTTACTGGAAATTGCTCGGAAGCGGGTTGTATGGTTATTGGTCTTACTTGTAACCAATACCATTACAGGAACAATTATTAAGTCACAAGAAGACCTTTTAGCGAAAGTGGTGACACTGACAGCATTTATCCCCTTGCTGACTGGGACTGGTGGTAATGTCGGCGCTCAATCTTCCACAGTGGTGATTCGCGGGATGAACACTGATGAGATCCGATCGCTTGGCGCATTGCAGGTAATTGGCCGAGAGGCGATCGCAGGGGCATTATTGGGAGGAATGTTAGGTACGATCGCTACTGTCTGGGCTTATTTTCTGCAAGGACGATTAGAAGTAGCGATCGCAGTCGGCACTAGTTTGGTAGCTATTTCTCTTTTAGCTTCTATCTCCGGTTCAGCACTGCCGTTTCTATTTCGCTACCTCCGTTTAGATCCGGCATTAATGTCAGCACCATTCATCACCACAGCAGTTGATGTAATAGGTGTTTTGATTTACTTCAATTTAGCGCGGGTAATTTTAAAGTTATGAAAAGAGTCATTTGTTATTAGTCATTTGTCATTAGTCATTAGTGAAGAACAAAGTACAAATGACTAATGACTAATTTTTACAATTCTGATGCTGTCTCTGGAGCAACAATTTCGCCAGTACCCAATTCTAATATCAAGTCTTGATCAGTAATCAATCCGCTGAGTTCTTTGACTTGTAAATTCATTTCTTCACAAGCTTGTCTGAGTTCTTGTGCAAATTTGTTGAGGTCTTGACCATAGCCACATTGATAAGCAGCAGTTTCAATTCCTTGCTTGGCATTTGCTCTAGCACAATCTACTAGTTCTGTGCCATACAGTGGTGTAGGAGATGCCATAGACTTAGTTATTACTTCTTAAATGTACACTGCTAGATAGAGTATCAATATTTCAACATTAACTCATCCCTCCAATGGAAGACCATTAGGGTAGAGTCATTGGTCATTAGTCATTAGTCATTGGTCTTTTGTCCAAAGTAAATAACCAATGATTAATACTTCTCTACGAGAGGCCACGCTAACGGCAAGCTCAGTACAAATAACAAATAACAAATGACTAACTTTTTTTTTACTTACCCATTAACAACTTCTCCACCATTGACGTGTAACACTTGTCCAGAGACATAAGAGCCATCATCAGACGCTAAATATACATAGCTAGGAGCAACTTCTTCTGGTTGTCCGGCTCGTTCCATTGGTACTTGTTTACCAAAAGTTTCAACTTTCTCATTAGGAAAAGTTGAGGGAATTAAAGGTGTCCAAATTGGCCCTGGTGCAACAGCATTAACGCGAATTCCTTTTGACACCAAATTTTGTGACAATGAGCGAGTAAAAGCAACGATCGCACCTTTTGTAGAGGAATAATCTAGTAGTTGTGGATTACCTTTATAAGCTGTTACCGATGTAGTATTAATGATAGAACTGCCTGCTTGTAAATGTTTGAGTGCAGCTTTAGTCATGAAAAACATCGAGAATATATTAGTGCGGAAAGTTCGCTCTAGTTGTTTTTCAGTAATTTCCTCGATACTTTCTTTTGGATGTTGTTCGGCGGCGTTGTTGATGAGAATATCGAGTTTTCCAAACTCATCAACTGTTTGCTGGATTGCTTGCTGACAAAAGGTTTCATCACCAATATCACCTGCAATGGTGACTGCACGACGCCCTTGTTTTTCTACCAAATGTTTTGTTTCTTTGGCATCATCGTGTTCATTCAGGTAAAGGATCGCCACATTTGCACCTTCTTTAGCAAATGCGATCGCTACAGCACGACCAATACCACTATCTGCCCCTGTAATTAATGCTACTTTATCTTGTAACTTGCCACTACCCCGATACTGAGCATCATCTGCTTTAGGTTTTGGTGTCATTTCTGATTCAACACCTGGTACTTCTTGTTGCTGTGGTGGTTGTAATTTTTGCTCTTTTTTCTCTTTTTGCTCTTTTGATTTAGCCATAGTTTTTCTCTTGGTAATTGAAGTTTGAATGTAGTTAAGTATTGGGAATTTGGGTTAGGTAACAGGTGAAAGTTAACAGGTGATCGGAAATAATCTGTACTTTATTTTCCATCTTCATCAAAAGCAAACCTTGGATCAAAAATTTAACCCAAGGTTTATTTTCTGCCTTGACTCTCACTTGCCATTTGTAACTTTAGGCTTTCATACCTCGGATGCTTGTCAAAGGTACTTATTGCTGGTAAATTTATGCTGATTAGATTTTTTATCCTCACACCTCACCTGATTACCGAAAACAAGTACACAACGATTACGTGATGAAAAAATTATTATTTTCATCTGCTTTTAAGGTAACTATTATGTAGCTGTAGTTTATCGCCCCATAGAGGTAAAGTAATTTAGAATTTGCTCAATCTTAAGACAGAAAATAATTTAAATAAAATGTACTCAATTAGCTAATATATGATCTCTTGTATCTTAAGAATTGTGCTATTACCGCTATTTTAAAATAAATGTTTCTACCTTCTCATTTTGTAATTGCAAAAATACCTAATTTATGAAGTCAATTTCCGTTAATATTAATATTTATTGAGTTTTATATCTGTATAGCTGCTTTTTTGCAGACTAAATTTATTACAAAAGCACTTGATAAACTAATAGGCCAAAAGTCTGTGTGGTGCGCTACATTGAGATTATTAGAGGGTAGGGGTTATGGCAACACTAAATATTTCTGAGTTAGAGCAAGTTGAAAAGTTTCGCCACTTACAATTAACCCTACGCGATCGCTGGAAAACAAGTGAGCTATTTGACAATAGTGAAGCGGATATTTTAATTATTCCCTCCTTGAGTCTCGACCAACGCGAACTCCAAAAGATCGAAGGCTGTGAGCATTATGAGGAAAGATTACTATTTTCCTTAATTCGGTTGCGGAATCCCCGAACTCGGCTGGTTTATGTAACCTCAGTACCGCTGCATCCTAGTATCATTGATTATTATCTGCAACTGTTGCCAGGAATTCCCTTTTCTCATGCCCGCAATCGCTTGCTGCTACTTTCTACTTACGATTCCTCTCTTAAGCCTCTTAGCCAAAAGATTTTAGAACGCCCCCGCCTGCTAGAACGGATTCATCAATCTTTGAGGCTAGACAAATCATTTATGATCTGCTATAACTCTTCGCACTGGGAAGGCGAATTGTCTTTAAAATTAGGTGTACCACTGTATGCTGCTGCACCAGATTTGCAGATTTGGGGGACAAAAAGTGGCAGTCGGCAAATTTTCGCCGAAAGTGGAGTATCTCACCCAGATGGTAGCGAAAAAGTTTGGAACCACGAAGATTTGGCAGAAGCTACCAGTGATTTGTGGGAACGTCAACCGACATTAAAACGGGTAGTAGTAAAACTCAACGAAGGCATTTCTGGAGAGGGAAATGCATTGGTGGATTTTAGACCGATTGAGAATTTAGCACCAGGAATTGGTACTCATGACCAAAGGGTAGCAGCAATTAGCGATCGCTTCTCAACAATGCGCTTTCAAGCCAAACAAGAAACTTGGGATAATTTTTCGGGAAGAATCCCGGAATTAGGGGCAATTGTTGAAGCATTTGTGGAAGGGGAAATTAAGCGATCGCCCAGTGTCCAAGGACGGATTACACCCACTGGGGAAGTCGAAATTCTTTCAACCCATGACCAAATTCTGGGAGGCCCAGACGGTCAGATTTATCTTGGTTGTAGCTTTCCCGCTGATGAAAGATATCGATTGCAATTACAGCAATTAGGACTGCAAGTTGGCAGAAAATTAGCAGAAAAAGGTACTTTGGAACGATTTGGTGTAGATTTTATCGCCGTTGACAAGGGTAACGGAGAGTGGGATATTCAGGCGATCGAAATTAACCTGCGTAAAGGCGGTACAACTCATCCATTCATGACCCTGAAATTATTAACGAACGGCCGCTATGACCTTTCCACGGGTTTATTTTATAGTCAGCAAGGTCGTCCAAAATACTATATTGCCACTGACAATCTGCAAAAAGAGCGCTATCAGGGATTATTACCTAATGATTTGATGGATATTATCGCTCACCACAGACTGCACTTCGATAGCGGTACTGAGACGGGCACAGTGTTTCATCTGATGGGTTGCCTTTCGCAGTTTGGCAAGTTGGGATTAACCAGCATCGGTGATTCTCCGCAACAAGCACAAGATATTTATAACAGAGTTGTGAAAGTTCTGGATGAAGAAACCCGCAGCGAAAATCGTGATTTCTCGGCGTTTTCAGATTATTCCTTTCCCGTGGTTTGGGATGAACATAGTTGAGGAATGTGGTTTGCAATAAATGTCCAGTTGCTTATTTCATTAATTCCAATCTTTTCACAGGAGATGATTAGCTGATTAGTTCTGAATGCGCTGATCGCTATTAGGTAAACCTTGCTGGTTATTTGGCTCTTTACCAGATTGCGATTGAGTATATATAAAGGTTACTAATGCTAGAGTCAGCCCAATGGCAAAGACCACTCCCAGGATTCGCAAAAAATTGGGAGTAATTCTTGTAGCTAGCTGCCCACTTAGCCTTGGTTGGTAAATAGTGTCATCCGTTGGCACTTGTTGTCTACCTTGACTAGATGCTGGTCGCGGTTGATATAAAGTCACATCTCGCGGCACTTGTTGCCCACTTTGATTAGATCCAGGTCGCGGTTGAAACAATGTCTTATCTGGTGGTACTCGTTGTCCGCTTTGATTAGCCCCAGGTCGCGGTTGGAACAATGTCTTATCTGGTGGTACTCGTTGTCCGCTTTGATTAGCCCCAGGTCGCGGTTGGAACAAAGTCTTATCTGGTGGCACTTGTTGTCCGCCTTGATTAGCCCCAGGTCGCGGTTGAAACAATGTCTTATCTGGTGGTACTTGTTGTCCGCCTTGATTAGACGCAGGTCGTGGTTGATACAGCGTCACATCCGGTTTCTTGGCATTCGGATTATTCACAGGACTCTGTTGATTTTGCTCAACTGGGTTAAATGGTCTGGGAACGGTTTCGTTATTTGAACCTTGGTTGTGTCCAGACTGAAGGGGAGGAATAGTTTCCTCGGATTGGTTTTGCTCAATCGGGTTAAATTGTCTTGGAATGGTTTCGTGATTTGAACCCTGATTATATGCAGATGGAGGACGCAGAATAGTATCGTCGCTCGATTGTCTCGGAACCGTTTCGTGATTTGAACCCTGATTATACGCAGATGGAGGACGCAGAATAGTGTCGTCGTTCGATTGTCTCGGAACGGTTTCGTTATTTGAACCCTGATTATATGCAGATGGAGGACGCAGAATAGTATCGTCGCTCGATTGTCTCGGAATGGTTTCGTTATTTGAACCCTGATTATATGCAGATTGCGATCGCCCACTAATCTGGTCGGGTACACTAGTAGTCCCGGTGGTAAATTTGGCAGCAGCTTGCAAAGCCTGATTCAGTTCTGCTACAGTCGCAAATCGGTTTGCTGGGTTTTTGTGGAGACATTTCATCACCACCGCTTCCAATTGTATGGGTAAATGCTCACATCCTGGTTGCGATCGCAGTGGTTTCGGTGGCTCATAAGCATGAGCTAATACCCAAGAAGCCTCACTGATATGACTACCCTTAATGCTGATTCCAAATGGGTCGGCTGCACTCAGCATTTCATAAAGGATAATCCCTAAGCTGTAAATATCACCTCTAGCATCCAAGTTTTGATCGCTTTGGATCTGTTCAGGAGGTGCGTAACGAAATGTACCGATAAATGTACTAGTTATATTTGTAATATTGGAATTTTCTGAAGATTCACTCCGAATTTTGGCAACACCAAAATCCAAAACCTTGACCCACTCTCCCAAATCTGTAGGTACTAGAAATATATTATCTGGCTTCAGGTCGCGGTGAATTACCTGAATATGTTCAGTGGTTTTGCCACCATCCCGTTGCAGAGTCACTCCCTGATGGGCAAGCTGTAAACCCTTGCAAACTTGCGCCATAATCTTCACCGTCCGCTCAACAGATAACCGCTTTTCGCGCAGCAATAATTGCCTGAGCGTTTGTCCCCGCAAATATTCCATTACATAAAATGGAAAACCTTCTGGGGTAACTCCACAGTCACTAATCTTAACAATGTGGTCACTTTGCAAAGCAGCACAAACAGCCACTTCACGCTCAAAACGCTTTCTCATTTCTAGTGATGCCACCAGCGTATCTTTGAGCAACTTCAACGCTACCTGTTGACCAACACGGGTATCCGTTGCTAGGAAGACTTCTCCCATGCCACCCCCGCCTAACCGTCTGTCTAAACGGTATCGCTGGTTATCACCTACAAAGCGACCATTCCAAGAATTTGAAGAAGGTGGGGATTTCATCTGGGGGAACCCATCCTAGTTACTTTAAAGTGTTAGCTTTAGTCCGAGATAATACTAGTATTACAAATATGATTGCTTGCTTCGTAACCTAGATAAATATTAGTAATATATGCTACCAGCATTTTTCTAACTATACCCAGCTTAACATAAAAGTAATGCTAGCAATTTGATAAAATGTTTAAAATTAAGACCTATGACAGTTGAAATTTGTTCCTAATGTTAAGTTAATGCAAAGTTGACGCAGGTAATAGCTTCAGTAGTGCTGAGTCTTGAGTGCTGAGTAACCAAGAGAGGGAAACGGCAAAGCGCAAACTACGAACCTAGCAAGTCAAACTTGACAGATGAGTAATTTATGCTAGCAAGATGAGCTTAAATTACACTGCTAATTTTGACCAGTGAATCAGGAGGCAAGATGGAAAGCAACACCAGCGCATGGTGGATATATGCATTATTTTCGGCTGGCTTTGCAGCATTGACAACTATCTTTGCCAAAATTGGCATAGAAAATGTGAATCCTAATTTAGCAACAGCAATCCGAACTGTTGTCATCTTAGTAGTTGCTTGGGGGATTGTACTTTTTCAGGGAAATGTAGTTAATATCTTAGCTATACCCCAAAAAACCATGATTTTCTTATTATTATCTGGACTATCTACAGGGTTATCATGGATTTTTTACTTCCAAGCCTTACAAGCCGGAAAAGCCTCTCTTGTCGCACCAATTGATAAATCAAGCTTGGTATTAGTTTTATTATTTTCAGTCATTTTTTTGGGAGAATCCTTAAGCTGGAAGATTATTTTAGGAGCTGGGTTAATATTCATAGGTACTTTAGTTTTAATCATTTAAAGTCTTAACTAAGCTCGACTTTATCCCAAATTCAGAACTTGGTTCTCTGGACACGGCAAAAACTTTTTCTATAGGAATCCGCTTTGATTTCTGAACTGATTTGCGTAGGCAGGGAATAGGCAATAGGCAATCTTGCTACAGGAAAGAAGGCTTCTTAGTTGTACTGAGTTTTTTCAGAAATCAAATATGAGTCCTATAGACTGCATGAAGTTTAACGAAAAATTAAGTTAGGGGATTTTGCCCCTTGCCAAGCCTTGTTAATTGAGATGCTAAGTGCATTTATGCAGTGCTGTACTAATAGTTGCCAATATGCTTTTCTATACCCTGCGGATAGTCTCCGCTACAGAATATTTAAAGTTTTGCAAAATATATTCTGTCAATGTGCTCTGGCGTACATGATTAATATGTGCTATTGCCATGAGGAATAAGGATGAGTAATGTGCTCTCTATAGCCGCAGTGACAGCAGTACTTAAAGTCTTGCTGGAAAATGGTTTAGTCAGCGATCCGATCGCTGCTAGTGTTGGTGATGTGATTGTAACTGCCTTACCGCCTGATCGAATTTCAGTTGAAGCTGACGAGCGTGCCCAAATCAACCTCTTTCTCTATCAAGTGACGCAGAATCGCAATGTCGATTGGGTATCTCAAGAATTTCGGAGTAGGCATTCGCGTATTAATGGAAACCCGCGCTCTCCAACTCCACCACTAGCTCTTGACCTCCACTACTTGCTAACAGCCTACGGAGCCAAAGATTTTCAGGCGGAGCTATTACTGGGATACGCAATGCAATTATTACATAAAACACCAGCTATCACATCAGATATTATTGAGAATACTTTAATAAATGCATCTACAACCAATACCTCAAGTGCTTTTTCGCAAGCTGTAGCAACTGTGTCCGTATCCGATTTAGCTGAACAAATTGGGCAGATAAAATTGACTCCAGAGTTTTTTAATATGGAAGAAACTTCTAAGTTATGGTCTGCTTTACAAACGCACTATCGACCTTCAGCTACCTATCTGGCATCAATGGTATTGATTGAAAGTAGCAATGATAAGTCTGAAGGTTTCTCCATGATGCCTTTGTCTCAACCGAGTATAGAGCAAGTTATAGCTCCGGCAAAGACTGATCAAATGATTGTTGCAGGTACTACATTAGTAATTCGTGGTAAACGGTTACGCGGTGAAATCACACGAGTTCGTTTGGGTAATACGGAGACATTACTAGTACCTCAAGAAGTAAAAGAAACGCAAATCAGTTTGTTAGTCCCGCCAGATTTATACGCAAGCGTACAGGGTATCCAAGTTGTCCATCTGACAATGGGTAATGCAGGGCAAACAAATCATCTAGTTGAATCAAACGTTGCGGCTTTTGTTCTCCATCCAACAATTACAGCATTTGTCGCTCAAGTGGAAAATAGCGGCGACAATTTACGCACAGCAGAAATTACTGTTAAATTCCAACCTAAAGTAGGTAAGGCACAGCGGGTAGTTTTACTACTCAATGAGGTATCAGGTGATAGTCCGGTAACTTACTCTTTTTTGGTTGCACCACGCACTGAAGATACTGATGTAGTTACGATTACTGTTAAAAACGTGAAGCCAGGAACTTATATTGTCCGGGTGCACGTAGATGGAGCGGAAAGTCCACTGTTCAAGAATCAGTCTGGAGCTTATGATTCGCCACAGGTGACAATTTTATGAATCCGACAACAATTAATTGCAATTGGGATGAAGCAAACTACTGCTACTTATCAGCAGCCCTAGCCGTGGTGCGTGGTATTTTAGAAAATCACACGGCAAAAGAGCAAAATCAACCAGAGGAGGAAAAGCAAGCTAATTTACAGCAAGCGTTACAGAAAGCTGCTGCTGCTATGCCTGCACCATCGACATTGGAGAGAATATGCAAAATGTTTAGCCTCTCATCCTTTGAACGTGATTTATTGCTGTTGTGTGCAGGTATGGAGTTGAATGGAGATTTTGCGAAACTGTGTGGTACAATGCATGGGGATTTGCAACGAGCTTACCCAACCTTAAGTTTAGCTCTGGCAACTTTACCGAACGTCCATTGGGATGCGATCGCTCCAAATGCTCCCTTACGTCATTGGCGATTGATTCAGATTGGTGATGGTCATGCCCTGACCCTCAGTCCCTTAAGAATTGACGAGCGGATTTTACATTATCTCACGGGCATTCAATATCTTGACGAACGCTTGGCTGGCATCATTGAGCCATTACAAGAGATTAGTGATTTAGTACCCTCCCACCAAGATTTAGCAGAGCGAATAGCGGCAGTTTGGTCACAAGCTTACAAGGTTAAAAGCTTGCCAGTTGTTCAGTTATGTAGTAAAGAAACTACTAGTAAACGTGCGATCGCAGCTAAAATTTGTCAACTCCAAGGTTTAAACCTGTGGGTAATGCCTGCACAAGTCATTCCATTAGTACCTAGCGAGTTGGATAATCTCATCCGCCTGTGGACTCGTGAGACGATTTTAAGTAAGTCCGCTTTACTCATAGATTGCAACGAACTGGATACCAATGATACAGCGCGGCTAAATGCGATCGCTCGTTTTATCGAACGCACAAAGGGCTTTTTAATCGTTACTAGTCGGGAACGCATCGGCTTATCACAACGCCTAGTAGTTAATTTTGACGTATATCAACCAACTAGCAAAGAACAAGGTGCTGTTTGGCAAGATGCACTAAGTACCATCGCACCGCAAATGAACGGGCAAGTTAAAACCCTAGTGGATCAGTTTAACCTAAGTACTGCAACCATCCACGCAGCTTGTGCAGAAGCCGCAGGACAGTTAGCACAAACACCAGACAACGATAATATCAGCGATATTTTATGGGATGCTTGCCGTGTGCAAGCACGTCCGCGCTTAGATGAACTCGCCCAACGGATTGAGCCATCGGGTGATTGGGAGGACTTGGTATTACCAGAGGCGCAGAAACAAATTCTTCGGGAAATTGCGGCTCATGTCCGCCAACGTAGTACTGTATATAACAATTGGGGTTTTAGTGCCAAAAGTGCTAGGGGATTGGGAATCAGCGCTCTATTTGCAGGTGCTAGCGGCACTGGTAAAACATTGGGAGCAGAAGTACTGGCCCATAAATTGCGCCTCGACCTTTATCGCATTGACCTATCATCGGTAGTCAGCAAATATATTGGCGAGACAGAGAAGAATCTGCGCCGGGTGTTTGATGCAGCAGAACAAGGTGGAGTGATTTTGTTATTTGATGAAGCTGACGCTTTATTTGGTAAACGGAGTGAAGTTAAAGATGCCCGCGATCGCTATGCCAATATTGAAGTTAGCTACCTATTGCAACGCATGGAAAGCTACCCAGGTTTAGCAGTCCTAACTACCAACCTGAAGAGTTCAATTGATACAGCCTTTCTGCGGCGGATTCGCTTTGTAGTGCAATTCCCCTTCCCAGATACAACGCAACGAGCGGAAATTTGGCGACGCGTCTTTCCAGCCGAAACCCCAACCGCAGACTTAGATGCTCTGCAACTAGCACGGCTCAATGTCGCTGGGGGTAATATCCGTAATATAGCCTTAAATGCCGCTTTTTTGGCAGCCGATGCTGGGGAACCAGTGCAAATGAAACACGTATTGCGGGCGGCTCAAACAGAATATAGTAAGTTGGAGAAACCCTTGACTGATGCGGAAGTTGGAGGATGGATGTGATTTGGCAATTTTGACCTTATACCAATTTGAAAAATGATTGCGACAGATGGATTCACACCAAGCCAGACGCACCAAGGCAATTCCAAATCCAAAATCTAAAATCCAAAATCTAAAATAGTATTACTCTGGTAATTCACCAAATCTTTCCCGATAGCGAGCAAGCATGGACTCCATTTGGGCAAGTTGCTGTTCAGCTTGTTGACGCTGTTGCTGTTCTTGGTGTGCTACTTCTTCTGGTGTGGGCGTCAGTTGTCCATCGGGAGTGAAAAAGCGCAACTTCGATTGATAAACTCCCAAATATAACTGCAATTGCTGACTCCATAACCAACCTGCTTCATTTGCTTGCAGTTCTTGATAACGACCATCTAATAAATGAAATCCCTTAAATTCTAAACTTACCGGGTCAAACCAAAAATAATCAGGAGTCCGCCAAATATCTTGATAGATTTCCTTTTTCAACCCTCTATCAGTAGCAGCTGTTTTGTCAGAAAGAATCTCTACAATCACATTTGGGTATTTGCCATCTTCTTCCCAAACTACCCAGCTTTTGCGTATTTTGCGTTGGGTATTTAAAACTACAAAGAAGTCGGGGCCTCTAAATTGCTCAGACTTGCGTTGACGCGGACTGTAATAAATCGTCATGTTACCGCAAGCGTAAAAATCTTGACGCTCCTGCCACAACCATTCCAAACACTGAATCAACAGCAGTATTTGCCGCAAGTGAAGTTCTGTTTCCAAAGGTGGTTCATCACTGTATAAATCACCAGGAGGAAATATAACATCTTCTGGTGTGTCTTCTAAAATTATTCCTAAATCTTGAGCAGAAGACATAATAATTTTTATTTTGACAAGATAAATCTAACTTAACCCAATTCATTCACCGCTTTCTATGATTATAAGTCTTGCTTACACAGAGCCACTGCTGGCAAAGAATAATTTCTACTTAAGTAGATAGCGATCGCCACGAAACAAACTGTATAATTTGATCCAAAAATGTGCTTGAGGATGTGAGATGAGCGATGTCAACGACGGGCTACGCCTACGCATATTTGGGCCCAAGAAAGCAGGTACATCCACTTTTTCAAATCCATCGCTTCTCTCACCAACATCTCCAACGCTGGCAAATCCAACACGCGGTTTTGGCATCACAAATAATTTCCCAATCCAAACTGCAACTGAGGTATCAAAGGACTTTCATGAAGTGCAGTCTACTGGTGAGCAATCCTTGGAACCAGAAGCTATTTCAGAAAAGCCCCTTAGTCATGACATTAGTCGAATATCGCTGTTTCATCCACAGGCAAAACATCAACTAGGAAATACTGATCAGCCGGAAACAAATTGGGTAGCTAGTCGGGGAGGAGAAATTATCCCAGAAATTTTGCAGCGCCAAAGTGTTGCTTGTGAGGACGGAAATGTTTCGGTAATCCAACGAGACGAAAGCACCAGTTTACCACCTGTTCCCAACTACCAACTGACTCCCCCTTCATTACTGCAACCTCCCGACCCTACCTCACGTTATAAACTGGGTATGGATATGCATTTGCAACTCGATCCCCAGTTTCAAGCGATGATCATGCAGCATGTCCAGCAGCAGTTGAATCCGGCAACAATTCGACCTTTCCTAAATCAGATAAATTTAGGAGTCTTACCTACTCCGGGGGCTGGTAGTCCTAGCACACCCAACCCATTTGCCGCCCCAACCGTACCTGCGGCTTCTCCAACCGTACCTGCGGGTGCGGGGCCAGACACTTCCCGAACTGCAACCGCAGGGGATTTGGTACAAGCAATTATGGCTGTTCCTGCGATCGATGGTGCTTTGACTTCGTTGCAAACACAAGCAAGCGATCGCATTCAGCAAGACTGGCGACGCTTAAGCACAGGAGAGCAGATTGGTGTCGTTAGCACTACAGCCTTAATTGGAGTTGGAGCGCTAGCAGGCGTTCTTTCCGATCCAACCGCTCGACGGTTTGCACTCGATCAACTCAATGGACGGACGTTACCCGTACCTGGATTGAACTGGTTGCGCTTGGAAATTAACACAGGTGGCGACAACCTGATGTTAGGAATGCATGTAGATGTCGGACGATTGTTACCTCCCAGCTTAGGTTTTGGTGCGTCTTCTCCTACTGCGATCGGTGGCCCACCTCAACCAGAACCCGGTGTTCTTGGTCAGCGATGATTCAAGTAGTTGCAAATATTATAGAAGCGGGTTCTGGGTAGAGAAGCAATAAAAGCTAATAAACCAAGGATTTTTGAGAAGTTAGATTCAGGTGTGAAATAGGATAATTTATACTAAAGTCCATAAGGATTTGATGCAGACAAATTGTATCCTATGTGTTAGCGGTATATGGAGGAAAGTTGAGATGAGCAATGTCCAAAGACAAGCCGCTTTGCGTCCAGGTAACCTTGGGCGTGAGAAAGCAAATACATCCACTTTTCTGAATCCATCCCTTACCTCACCAAGTATTCCGACACTGGCGAACCCGATACGCGGCTTTGGTCTACAAAGAGTAACAGAGGCATCACCAGACCTTCAAGAGGCGCATTCTGTTGATGGGCAACTAGTAGAACCAGAAGCTATCAAACAATCACCCCTAAGTCATGACATTAGTCGCATGTCATTGCGTCCACAAAAAGCCTTGAACAAAGGCGTAGTGAATAGACCAGAAAATGCAGTCATCCAGGGAAGTGGTATAAAAAATGCCTCCTATGGAGTCGATGTTGTGTCTCCTAGTGGTGGACAAAATCTTCCAGAGCCTTTGCTGGCAAAGATGCAAACGGCATTCAGTACAGATTTATCAGATGTAAAAGTTCATACAGACGGTCAAGCCGAAAAGTTAGGATCTCAAGCTTTCGCATCTGGTAATAATTTACATTTTGCTCAGGGCAAATACGACCCGGAAAGCCAGTCTGGTCAAGCTTTAATTGGACATGAATTAACTCATGTAGTGCAACAGCGACAAGGGCGGGTCAACATACCACAACTGTCTGGAGAAGGGAATTCTATAGTTGTGCAAGACCAGGCTTTAGAAGCAGAAGCCGATATGCTAGGTAATCAGGCGGCAGCTAGCTCTGAGGTAGACAGCAAGCAGTCCATTCAAGCCCAGAAAATAGACGGAACTGTAAGCAACGCAGTCCAGCAAAAGCCAATTGTACAAAATGCTTTACCAGTGATAGGTGCAATAACTGCTTGGGGTGGTACTCTTGCAACTGAATCAGCAGCAGCAGCAGCAACCGTAACAGCAGCAACAATTCAAGGTCTTCAAGCCGCAGCACAAGTAGGAGGTGCACTTGCTCCTGGACAAAGCGGTGTCCAAAGCGTTCAACTAGATAATGGATATATGTCACCTGTAGATAAACAAAAGCTACAGTTGATTACTCAGTATCGTCTGATTAATGCCTACGTGAGTCACTGGAAACGACAACATCCTGATGTACCCTTAGCTCCACCGACTCAGGGAACAGCCCCAACGCCAGCGCCAACCCCAGCCACTCCAACACCAACCCCAGCAACTCCAGCCCCAACCCCAACAACTCCAGCACCAGCTGCTCCCGATTCACCTAATCAATCTGGTGGCACTTTGGATTTAGCCATTTTAGAAGCTGTAAAGGCAGAAGTTCAGTTGCAGGTTGAAACACTACTCAATACAAACCAAAAAACACTAACCAACGTAGAGTATATCTGGTCAGACAGTGGAGATCACACCGCAGATTCAATCGGTACTGTTGGAGCAGTTGAGTTTAGTAATCTGAGAGGAACTTTTATTAAGGAAACTCTGCAATTAAGTAGTGATGCGGCTCAAATCCCGAACTTA
This sequence comes from Nostoc sp. CALU 546, assembly GCF_048836525.1. Taxonomy (NCBI): domain Bacteria; kingdom Bacillati; phylum Cyanobacteriota; class Cyanophyceae; order Nostocales; family Nostocaceae; genus Nostoc; species Nostoc sp. CALU 546. Next base: position 49,441 of record NZ_JAWJTF010000042.1, on the reverse strand, counting down.
GATCCACCGAGCCGGGGACAAGAGATGGATGTGAGACAATTCCGAGGTGGAAGTATGCGCCGGGGTTCTTCAATGTCAATTGGCTATGGTGATTCACTATCGATCAATTTGACAGGTAGCGGCCCGACAATTGACCATGCAGGCAACAATGGACATGGAGAACACACTTACTCTACTGACTGGAATTGGGATGGCAATACGACACAAGGAGATTTTCCTCTGTATATTCAACCCGATGGAAAACCTACATTTGCTAGTCCAAAATGGAGAGGTGAACCAGATGATAATTCCTACTTTTAGGCTTAATTTTCCCACCAGAAAATTTCCTAATACAAATAGTGAATCGTCGATCGCGATCGCAGCACTTTACACTTAAGTCGATAGCGAGCGCAACTAGACAAATTCTATAATGTCTGTTACCAAGAATATTGATGGAGGGAAGGTGAGATGAGCGATGTCGGACGACAAGCCACTGGAAGTCTACACACGCTTGGGCGCCAAAAATCAGCCACATCAACTTTTACAAATCCCGCCCTTGCCTCCTCAACTATTCCTACACTAGCTTCTCCAACACGTGGCTTTGGTTTACAAACAAATAATCCTCCAATTCAAAGACTAACTGAGGCATCAATTGACCTTCAAGAGGTGCAGTCTGTTGATGAGCAATTATTGGAACCACAAGCCATCAAACAACAGCCCCTTAATCACGACATTAGTCGCATATCCTTGCATCGTCCCCAGGCAAAACTTACAGTTGGTGCGCCAGACGACTATTATGAGCAGGAAGCCGATAAAGTCGCCGATCAAATCATGCGAATGGCTAAACCTCAGCCCATAGATTTGCCGGATACACAGACTCAAGAGGAAGTGCAAACCAAGCCTTTAGCAGCTGCTATAACTCCCCTAGTGCAAAGGGAAGCAATGCCAGAAGAGGAAGAAGAATTGCAAACAAAGCGATCGCTACAACTCGCTACAAATGGCAGCTTCCAGACTGGAGACAATTTTGAAACTCGGCTAAACAGCAGTGAAAGTGGAGGAAGTCCGCTACCACATACAGTACGTTCCTTTATGGAACCCCGCTTTGGCGCTGATTTTAGTCAAGTGCGGGTACATACAGGCAATGAAGCGGTACAAATGAATCGGGATTTGAATGCCCAGGCGTTTACGCACAAGCAAAACATTTTTTTTGGTGCAGGTAAGTCACCAGGAAATGATGCATTAACCGCCCATGAACTGACTCATGTAGTACAGCAGACAGGTGCAGCCCAGAGAAAATTAATTCAACGGGCAATTAACCCTACATACGACCTGACTCACGGTACTTTTGAGGTAAATGCCACACCAAACGGTGCAAGTCTACCGATTACTATTCGTTTCAAACCCAAAACCACTGCTCCCTACTCTAACCAAATTGGACTGATTCAGATTGTGCGTTTGACAAATGCTACAGGCACAAATGTCGAACCTCAATCTTTACCTGCGGCTCGTGGTGCTAGCCTACGCACCACTGCTGATGCCACCACAGGAGTTGAGGGCGGATATTTCACTGATGTACTGCATAATGATGCACCTGCCCACGGTGGTACAGGAACCAATGCCCCAGCCGGAAGTGCTTTACCTGCTCAGTATCCCTTTGGTAATGACCCAGCCCAACCCAATCCTGCAACCCCTGGACTTTCGCGGCCTTCTTCCAGTGGTGCAAGCGGAGCTACTATCGGTTACAAACGCTCGGATGATCCCAGCGATATCAAAGCAGCAGAGCTAACGGACGCCCCTGGAGGAGCTGGTGAGTTCAACTTCGACTTTCAGACGGTGGCTAAGGGAGAAGACACCATGACAACTTACGGTGCGCTTCATTGGGGCTTCCAGATTCGTGCCGGTAAAGTTGAGAATGATAATGCGTCAGCACAAGAAGGGCAATCTGCAACTTTTGATGCAGCTTTGGAGAAGCATCGGGATTTCTACGTACACGAACCAGTAATTTTTTACTTTGATTTCGACAGCGACCAACTCAGTTCCAGCGAAACAAGTAAAATCGATACATTCTTGGATTATCTACAGCGGTTCCCTGATGTAAATGTGACTCCTGAAGGTTTCGCCGACAGGCGTGGTGGTGCATCGCAGCACAACCTGGATCTGTCTTTACGCAGAGCCGAAGCAGTTGGGGCAGCCCTGCGTGCTAAGGGTGTAGCTGAAGCTCAGATTAGTGCTGTCACTATCGGCTCTGGAGCAACCGAAGACTTTACCCCTGATGCGACTACTAACCAAGATACAGAAGCGAATCGTCGGGGTAATCGCCGGGTCGTTTTGAACTTTAGGCATGTGCCAGCAGCACCAGCAGCACCAGCCGGAGGAGGAGCGACACCGTGATTTGGAGAACGGCAGGAATATTCATAACAGTTTTGATACTGTTAGTTGGAGGAAATTTGTATATGAATAATCAAGACGCTACCGCGACGCCTATAGAGCAGATCAAAGCACGGCTCTACTCCACAGATCAAGACACTAGCGGTTTAGCTTTGGGTGAATTGATCCGTTTAGGCAAACAAGCTACCCCCGTTTTGTTGGAAGCCTTGACTAATTCCAACCCCCGTACCCGTCGGCTTGCTGCTGAAGGACTGAGCGAAATTGGCGACCCCGCTAGTGCTGATGCTTTGTTCCAAGCTACCCATGACACTAATCCAGAAGTGCGTGCCCGTGCTGCCACTGCTCTACACCAATTAGGGGATAAACGTTCATTGGCCGCTTTGGTTGCCACCCTTGACGATTACCCTGACATCCTGCACAATCCCTACACAGCTTCGATGTATCCTTTAATGCGGGGGGGAAAAGAAGTTTTGCCTTTGGTTGTTCCTTTGCTACAAGCACCTAATGATTTGACTCGTGAACGGGCTTTTTTGATTGTTAAAGCTGTGGTGAGTAAATTACCCCAAGGGCAAGACTGGAATCAGTTATGGCAGAGTTTAGGAAGTTATGATCCCGTAGGGCCAAAGGCAGAACGCGACAAAGCTGCTCAACAGTGGGAGGAATGGTTGAGCAAAGAATTAGTATAGCTGTAGCCAATCATATTAAGACATAGACTATGGATGGAATGGCACTAATACCAATTCTTTATGAAGCTGCATAGAATTCGATCCCCCCTAGCCCCCCTTATAAAGGGGGGAATTCAAAGTCCCCCTTTTTAAGGGGGATTTAGGGGGATCAAGATATGTGCAACTTCACATTAAATTGGTATAAGATAAACCCAAAGTTTTGTGTTGCCTCTGTATTATTTAATTTTTTGTCAGCAAATTCACCTTTGTTGACGCCGAAGTGGGTTGTAAATATTCCTAAAAAATTGAATGTAGAAGAAGCATTTGAGATACTCTTCAGTAAGTTACAGCAGTTTTCAAGTAAATCCAGTACAAAATGCAGGACTTAAAATCAAACACCAAGAGTTTCTGCTTTCTGGCTCAAAACCCATAACTTTGTACTTCATGTAAAAGAAAACTGCTGTAATTGCAGAAAATTATAGCCGTAGCCACATAGGTTAGGAAGTTTTGAAAACCCCAAGGCTAGGAATAGTAATACTTTTACCTCCTGCCTCCTGCCTTCTGCCTTCTGCTATAAGTATAAACACCTCACTAGTAAATATAGTGATGGTTAATTTGTACTGTTAATCTTAGAGGATGTTTGAAAAGTAATTGTCTGTGATTTTAGGCACTTGTTGATCCCCCCTAACCCCCCCTTTCAAGGGTAGGTATTTAATAAAGGCGTATTTTTGCAGGTAAAATACTATCTAGCTTTTATCAGCAGAATTACTACGGGTGCAGGAGGGTGAATGCAAGTAGGAAAAAGCGAGGAATTAAGAGAATGGACTAGAAAAGTAATTGAAAAAATGCCAAATCTCACAAAACCTCAAGCTGTTGTACTGGCAATGTGGACTTTTGGGATAGTAATGACCCAATCAAGTGGACTGACAACGGTTTCAGTATTTTTAGCAGAACTACTGGGTAAAAAGGAGAATACTATACGTCAGCAACTGCGGGAATGGTATCGAGACGCAGAAGATAAAACAAAAACTGGTCGAACTTCATTGGATGTGACATCTTGTTTTAGTCCACTACTATCTTGGATTCTAAGTCTTTGGCCTAAAGGTGAAAAACGTCTAGCATTGGCAGCAGATGCTTCAACTTTAAGCGATCGCTTTACTGTATTAGCAATTAGCATTGTTTACCGTGGCTGTGGAATTCCAATTGCCTGGAAAATAGTTGAAGCTACCATTCCTGGAAGTTGGAAACCTCACTGGGAAGAATTATTTCGCCATATAGACAAAACTGTACCACCAGATTGGTTTGTAATTGTCACCACAGATAGAGGGCTTTATGCTGAGTGGTTGTATCAACAAATCTTGAACTGTGGTTGGCATCCTTTTATGCGGATTAACCTTCAGGGGCAGTTTCAAATTAAAGGTACTGTTTCTTGGCTACCTCTAAATACTCTTGTTCGAGAAGTTGGTCAGTCATTTGAGTCATTGGTAACTTGTTTCAAAAGTAACCCGATTGAATGTACATTGTTAGCCCGTCATGACGAGGGCTATGCCGAACCTTGGTTAATTCTCACCGATTTACAACCCGAAGTTGCGGATGCTTGTTGGTATTCGATGCGCTCTTGGATTGAATGTCTATTTAAAGACGGTAAAAGAGGTGGTTTTGCTTGGCATCAAACTAAAATGACAGATACCAAACGAGCCGAGAGACATTGGTTAGCGATCGCAATCGCTACTTTATGGCAGGTTAGTGTTGGAGGTGCTATTGATGCCAATTTGCCTATTAGTAGTTTAGACGAATTACCACAAACCCACGTTGCACGACGCAATTTGAAAAATAGTGTCTTCCATCGTTGTCTCTCATGTTTCCGTCGTGGATTTTTAGTGATTAAGGCTGCCGTTCTTAATCGTCTTCCCCTACCTCAAGGTAGCTTTTTCCCTGAACCTTGGCCTTCCTTGACTCCACAACTCCATGTCTCTCAAATCACCCTCTCTACTGCCTGATTTTTAAATACCTACCCTTGAAAGCCTAACCCCCCTTAAAAAGGGGGGAACCGGAATTAAAGTCCCCCTTGTTAAGGGGAGCCAGTGCGGTCTTGGGGGTTTCCCCCATGAGCAACTGGCGTGGATTTAGGGGGATCTAAAACTTTTGATACCGAGAAGAGGACTTTTCAAACATACTCTTAGAAAAGTTTCGTAGAGAAAACTTAAATTACTAACAAATGCAGCCACAGCTACAAAATTGGGATAATTCTTTCTAAGGACATAGACTAATAAAACTCTGGAGAAAACTATGACATTAGAAACAAAACAAATACAGGTAACACCAATAAATTCTGCTTTCGAGACTCTTGAATCTCAATCAGAATTTAATTGGAGAAAATGTTGGTATCCTGTCTGTTTGCTGCAAGACTTGCCTCTAAATCGCCCTTATAGCTTTTCGCTATACGATGAACCTTTTGTTTTATTCAAAAACACAGATGGAGAGATTATTTGTTTAACAGATTGTTGTCCCCACCGTGCAGCTAGACTATCTGATGGACAAATTATTGACGGTAGAATAGAGTGCTTATATCATGGTTGGCAATTTGGCCAAGATGGTCAATGTTTGCATATTCCCCAGTTAGCAACAGAGGCGAAAATTCCTGTTAGTGCTTGTGTCTCATCTTTTAAAGTTATAGAACGTCAAGGAATGATTTGGATTTGGGCTGGAGAAGTTGAAACAGCTGTTGATGAGTTAATACCAACTGTACCAGATTTGGATAAACCGGGATGTTTTCACTTAGATTACATGCGAGACTTACCTTATGACCAAAGCTATTTTATTGAAAACGTTATTGACCCAGCGCATATTCCTATTAGCCATGAGGGCATATTTAGCGATCGCACTGAAGCTCAACCACTAGATATGGAAGTCCTTGAGAGTTCCCATCAAGGAATTCGTGGAAGGTATCGCAAGACAAAAACCCCCAATCAGCCTTGGCATTTGTTAGATTTTGTTGCTCCCAACTTAGTTCTTTACAGAATTGGTCATGGACATGAAAGCAAGTTTTGGGGATCTGGTTTGTATTCAATTCCCCTCGGTAAAAATAGATGTCGGATTTTCGTCAGAAATTATAGTAACTTTTTTGATTTTAAGACGAAGTTGATGCCTCCTTGGGTAGATCATATAATGATCCGCAACAAAGTATTGGAAGGTGATATGCCAATAGTTGTTGAACAACAGGGACAAATTGAGCGGCTAGGAAAAAATTTACAAGAATTGTATTTACCGCTCAAAACATCAGATGTATTAGTAGTTGCATATCGCAAGTGGTTAGATAAATATGGCTCGTCTTTGCCTTTTTACCAAGGTTATTCCACTGCAAAAAATATTGATAGTAGCGAAGATAGTAAAGATTTAAAACCCTTAGACCGATTTTCGCAACACACACTTATCTGTAATTCCTGTAGCCAAGCTTATAAGTTAACCAAACGATTACAACAAAGCTGCGTGGGAGTTGCGATCGCTTTCGCGGCTATAGCAATACTTACAGATGCTTCTGGAATAAAAATAGCAGCGGTGTCTGCTGCTGTAGCATTCATTATTTTGGCAGTTATGGCTCAAAGACTCAAAACCCAATTTGAGGATTCCTACAGTCACCATTAATAAATTGGCGTTGCACTACGCCACTCAATTACTGTGACACAAATTTCAGCACCGCAAGTTGAAAATTTTTTCAACTTGTTTCGGTGCTTTGATTTCAGTAAATAGCTGAATTGCTCTATTAAAATTCATTTGACTTTCATCAGGCTTGGCCATCTTTTGATTTGTTAAACCTAATTGAAAATAAGCTTCTGCTAGATCACATTTTGCACCTATTTTATCCAAAAGTTCGATTGCTTCTGTATGATTAGCAAGAGCTAATGCAAAATCTGTTTGTTGTCGATAGATTTCTGCTAAACCATTGAGTGTTTTGGCTTTTACCTGCATATAGTGACTTTCTTCAGCAAATATCAAGGCTTGGTGAAATATTTGATTAGCCTGGGAAAAGTCTCCTAAATTGACATAGGTTTGACCCAAAATTTGCATGAAATAGACAAATCTTCCAGTCTGTTCTACCAATTTTTCGTTCGTAATATTTTCATAAGCTACATCTGCTAATTGATATGAGGCATCACGCAAACCTAAATAAGAATATACTAAAGCTAAACAGACTGAAGCTTTCTCTGCCCAGCGATGATGTTCGGTATTTTGAGCCAGGTAAATTACTTGTTGAAACAACTTTGCGGCTGCCTCTAATTCCCACAAATCTATTTGGTAAAGACCAATACTTAATAAAGAATCTACTTCTAGCATTCTCAAATAGTAAACTTTATGTTTATTTTCTGGCTGAGGTACAAGTGATTTGAGTGCTTGGGTTGCCAGAGTAATAGTCTTTTCCTGACAGGCGATCGCTTGACTAATCTTACCTGTTATCCAATATAAATCGCCCAATATATTATAAAGTTCACTAAGATTTTGGTCATTTTCGAGTTTTTTAACAACTTGATTAATTGCCGCAAGTATCGGTTGAATTAAACCCATCCGATACAAGGTACTACCAAGAGGCAAAAACTGTTGCCATTGATTATTTCGGCTTTTGAGAACGACCTTTCCTGCTAACTCAAATTCGTTAATTTCTATGTAGTGATAATATGCTTCTAAAGCTTGTAAAGCATCTTTAAAGGTTTCAATTTGCTTAACGCTAGCTGTCCAAAAATCTGCGGCTTTGTGGTTGGCAATTTCCCATTCATCGCTGGGACGTAAACGTGCGATCGCTTCTTTCCGAATCACCGGATGCAGCCAGTATTCACCTTTATCGCACTCCACCAAAGACCGATTTCTCAAGGAGACGATGATTTGGCGATGTTGATCAGGTGGGACATCCCAAAGTAAACAAAATAACCCTTGTGATGAAATGCTGGGTATATCTTGGTAACGATAACATCCCAAACGACAAAGTAGGCGATATGCTTGAGGATCGAGGGCTTGCAGACGATTAATTTGACTAACCGCTAAATTTTTTAAGTCGGTTGCTGCTAAAGGATCAGCATGATTTTCTTGCCAATAAAGAACCATGTCACCGTCGAAATCCTCCTGAATTGAACCGCAGAGAATTCCCATTGCTTTCGCATTACCGCCGTATGTGCGATGCATGATTTGCAAGGTTGACGAGTTGATGACTAACCCACGGTTGCTAAAAAACTGTTGCCATGCGCTTTGATCTAAACCAGGAAGCCGATAGTGATTCACATTTAGCCCAGGTTCACAAAGGCGATCGCGGCTAGTAATTAGAGTAACAGATTGCACCCTGGCATCAGCCAACACCCGCAATAGTTCTACATAGTTGCGGTGAGAAGCAATTAACCCACCTTGTTGATCCAGTGCAGGTTCCAAATTGTCAATTAACACCCCAATTCGCCGATTGTGGAGTTGGCGCTTGAGTCTTCCTAAAGTTACGCCAAATTCTACCCCAGGTTCTTGATCAAAGTCTTGTTTGAGCCATTCCTCTACTACTCGTTCGGCGGGAGTGATATTTTGCGTTTCCTTCGCCATCAGCAGTTCTAAAACTAAATCAAACCCCTGAGTTTGCAGATATTGCTGCGCTAGGGTAGTTTTCCCTAAACCGCCTTCACCTTGGATGACAATGACTTTCGAACCTTGATTTACCAAATTATTCAGGTGAGCGATCGCAGCTGTTCGTCCAATAAAATTGGTATCCTCTAATTTTGGGGTGAGTTGGTGCGATCGCGAGTAATCAATCAGACTGGATGATATAGCAGTAGTTTTTCTCAGAACCCGTTCCAAAGTAGCGCGACAATTACTTTTGGTTATCTTTTCTCGCAATACTTTAGAAAGCAGCTTCCATAACTGAGAACCAGCATCCTTGGCGTGTCCTTCCGTACAACCGTAAGCATGAGCGATATCCAAGTATTTTCTACCCAACCAAACTTGCACAAGAATCACTTTTTGCAAATCGCTCAACCGTTCCCCAGTCTGAGGGGGAATTGTGGCGTCTAACCATGCTAATGCTGCTTCAGCGTCCATTGTGTAACGACAAGGGGAGTTCAGATTTTAGGGACAACTATAAATCACTTTACAGTTATGTTGCGGGAGTTTTCGGATAAGATTCTGTGAACCCGACTTTTTTCCCGACTTTTACAGCGCTTCCGGCTATTATGCAATACAATTTTCTTCTTACCTCTCTCCTATCATAGCTTTCAGCTTTGAGGCTGTACCTCATAGCCGCCGGAAGTGCTGTATCGAACAGAATTCAGGAGTCAGGAGTCAAAATGGGCTAAACCTTAGCTATCCGCTAACAGAATGAGTTCTGTACGACTAGCGGATAGCGCAGCGTCTCCGGCTCCACTCCTAAATTCTGGCTTCTGAATTCTTCTTCAATTAGCTTAATCTTGTAATAGTCAAAATTAAAGTTCCATGATTGTTAAAATACATTATTGGAACATCATTGGCATAACAAAACAACTCCCCACTTGAAGAAGCTTTATATTTATCCAATTTCTTCCCAATTAAGAAATCTTGTTCACTAGACTGACCAATATTCCCAATTAGGGAAAACCAGTTTTCGTTTGGTTTTCTGCGGAACATCTCAGCCCAACGTAGCCACGGTTTTGTATACCCATCTGCATCACTTCTAATCTTGGCATCATACCAAAACTGTTCTCCTTGTACTTCAAAAGTATAACTTGCTCCTATTTCTAGAAAAATACCAGTGGCGTTCCAGTATTTGTGAGCGTCTATTATTGTTTCTGATGGAGAGCCAATTTGTAACTTGGTCATTTTTGTATTAATTTTACACAATTGTAACGATAGAAGTGAGACTTCACTTATTACACACCAATAATCATTTTCCGAAGAAAAAACATTAAAGAGATAAGTTTATAAAATTGTATTACTTTAATGCCTTGAATAATCTTTTTTTAACCTCTTATTAATTAAAAAAATCTACTCTTCCTAGATAATTGAGGCTAGCTATTTGCAACAAATTAAGCCTCATCCAAAACATCAGGGAGCATACATTGAATTTATCGAGACGTCAGTTTTTTACCCTGGCAGGGGCATCTGCTACAGGTGCCGTCCTACTATCTCCTTTGCAAGCATTCTATGCTAAACCTGCGATCGCTGCGGGCCCCTACGGCAATTTAGTGACTGACCCCAACGGAGTATTAGATTTGCCAGCTGGATTCACTTACCGCAGACTATCCGAAACAGGCCAAACGATGAATGATGGTTACTTAGTGCCGGGTGGTCACGATGGTATGGGTGCTTTTGCTGGGTCTAATGGCAATACGATTCTAATTCGCAATCATGAACTCGGTACTTCTGGCAATGGTGTGGGCGCTCCCAATGGCAGCAAGTACAACACAAATGGGAGGGGCGGTTGTACTAAATTGGTTGTTAATTCTTCCCGTAACCTGGTAGAACATCGAGGTGTCCTAGCTGGAACTATTCGCAACTGTGCTGGTGGTCCTACGCCTTCAGGGTCATGGTTAACCTGCGAGGAAACTTTTGAAACCAATAACGGCAAGAAGCATGGTTATGTGTTTGAAGTTCCCAGTAGTGCAAATACTTTTGTCACCCCCGTCCCACTAACCGCTATGGGGCGTTTTAATCACGAGGCTGCTGCTGTAGACCCGAACACAGGGTATATCTACATGACAGAAGACCGGAGTAATGGGCTTTTCTACCGCTTCATTCCCAACCAAACTAACAACCTGAGTGCTGGCGGCACGCTATACGCTTTAAGGATTATAGGGTCGTCTGGAATCAACACAGCTACGGGTTTCCCAAAAAATACGCCTAGGGCGGTGAACTGGGTACAGATTAGCAATCCTGATCCCACATCTGATACTGTCAGAACAGCAGGGTATAACAGCGGTGCCGCCAGGTTTTCAGGTGGGGAAGGCATCTTTTATGGCGGTGGTTATGTCTACTTCACTTGCAAGAGTGGTAGTAGTTCTGGAAATGGGCAGATTTGGCGTTATTCGCCCGCTAATAATACCGTTGAACTCTATATTGAACCCAACAATTCTAGTGTGCTAGACAATCCAGACAATCTTGTGGTTTTCCCCAACCGGGACATCTTCCTCTGTGAAGATGGGGATGGAACGGATTACATTCTGGGCATTACTCCCAGTGGCAGTCTTTATAAGTTTGCTAAGAATGCCCTCAACACATCAGAGTTTGCCGGTGTCTGCTTCTCCCCCGATGGTCAGACGATGTTTGTCAACACCCAGAGTCCAGGAATAACCTTTGCTATTTGGGGGCCCTGGTAACGCTACGTCCTGTTTCAACCTACTGGTCTGTCCCATTAGTTCTGAAGGGTTATAAAAGTTTGTAGTAAGGACTTTAGTCCTGGATTTTTAAGCACTTAAGTGCTTACTACAAACTTTTATAAGGGACAGACTACTAGAATCTGTGGGATAGCAGTTGGGCAATTTGCTGATTAATAGTTGCCACATCAAAACGCCGACTAGCCATAGTGTGAGCATTATTGGCTATAGTTGCAGTTATTTCTGTCTCCTGAAGACAGGTGATAATTACTTGTGCAAGTTCCTGGGGTTCTCCTGGTGTCACTAGAAAACCATTAAGTCCATGTTCTACCAATTCCATTGCACCCCCAGCTTTGGCTGCAACTACAGGTTTTCTACATAGCATCGCCTCAACAATCACTCTACCAAAGGGTTCTGGCGAAGTAGAGGTATGTGCCACCAAGTCACAAGCTGTCATTAACTGGGGAATATCAGAACGAAATCCTAAAAATTTGACGCGGTTTTCTAGTCCCAATTGGGCAACTTGTTGGTGTAACTTTTGGACGTAATCTTGTTCACCAAACAGTGCATCACCCACTAAAATCGCTGTCACTTCTGACGGGCATTTAGCAAGAGCATCAATTAAAATATGCTGCCCTTTCCAAGGTGCAAGACGGCTAAAGTGTCCGACTACAAATTTTCCTTGTAATCCTAATTTTTGCTGTAATTGCTTAATTTCAGACTCATCAGTTTGATAACTTTTTGGATCAAAGCCGTTATAGACAACTTCGATGATATCTTTACGTCCTCCTGCTTGCACAAAGGCTATCTTACTAGCTTGGGAATTAGCAATTACTAATGATGCAAAACGATTAGCTAAGTTAACAGCAATGCGAAGATTAGTTTGGCTGAAATGTTCTTTGGAAAGAATGTCATGTAAATGATATACCAGAGGACGACGACTGAAAAAACTTGCTAATGCTCCTACAACTAATGCTTTTTGAGTATTGGCATAGATTAAATCGTATTCACGGGCTTTTTTAACTACCTTAGTAATTAGAGGTGCAAGTTGTCCCAAACTTTTTAATCCTTGTACCAAACTGCTTTCTTTACGAACTTGGATTGCTTGAGTAGCGAGAACTGCTACTGGAATATGATTTTGCTGTAGTAAATGTTTAAATGGGCCATCTGCAAATAAACCTACCAAAGCGCTAGCGCCATAAGGTTTAGCAATATCTATTAAACATAATTCGGCACCGCCTGGTTTACCACTTTGGTCTAAAAAAAGAATTCTCATAAAACCTCTATTTTATCTATTTTGCCCCACACAGTGCCCTTGTAATCTATTACAATCAATTTTCTTTAAGCTAATAAAATATTGCGTACTTGTTGGGCAATTTGATTCCAATCGTAGTGTGTAGTTGCATACTGGCGACAGGCTGATCGTGAAGGTATGGGGATATTTCCCAATAGTGCTTGCTCTAATTTTTCAGCAATAGCTGAGGCTTCTGTTGAAGTAGTAATTAAATCGGGTGAAAATTCTGATAAAATTTCTGGCATTCCTCCAACTGGAGTACATAAAACAGGAGTACCACAGGCTAGAGATTCAACTATTACTAATCCAAATCCTTCAAAAGATTGACTAGGCATAATAGTCAATTCAGCAGCTTGGTAAGCTATAGGTAATTGCTCATCAGGGAGAAAACCTAAAAATTTAACGTTGTCATCTAGTCCTAATTCTGTAGCCTGTTGTTGTAGTGCGGCTTGAATGTGACCACGACCTGCGATCGCTAGCCACACATCTGGTATTCTGGGCTTAATTATAGCCAGTGCTTGTAATAATTTGTCAACTCCGGTTCTATGTACTAAGCGGCGTGATGTAAATATTATCCGGCGATTACTAGGCCAGCCTAGCTTTGCACAAGCCTCCTGGGGTGATAAATTTGGCTGAAACCAGTTAATATCAACTCCACCAGGAATAATATTAATTTTGCTCCACGGTACTTGATATTTATCATGTAGAATTTTACCAAATGCTTTGCTCAAAACTATGAAGCGATCGCAGCGATTATAAGTCTTTTGTTCTATTAGCCAGTGTTTGATCAAAAGACTAAGATTTTTATTAACTACCTCTTGCTGACTCTCAGAAGCCCAAGGGCCATGAAAGTTAAAAGTAACTGGTACTCCCTTTGGTAAAATATCTAAAATAGGAAAGCTATATAATGCAAAGTGCAGATTAATAGCATCTGGTTTGCTTGTTCTTGTTTTCTTAAAGTTATTGCGAATTGACCATAATCTTTGCCAAATCGGACTATCAACATAAGCTAAGTTAGTCAGCTTAATACTTGAATTTATTTCATCCTCTGGTAAACCGACTCCACATAATTCAACCTGGTCTTTATTTGCTGCTAATTTATGGGTTAGTTCATAAATATACCTTTCTAATCCTCCAGGACTTTTGGGAAACCAGCCTAATCCTAGAGTGAGAATAGATGCAGAGGATGAATCCAAATTATTTTTTTTACTTTCCATTTAATGTGTGTCCTATAATTTTTTGAGTATTTTTGAATAATATAAAAATCTCATGCTTCCGATGCAGATAAAAAAATAGATATTTTTTTATCAAGCGTGTTTTATCAAAACCTAAATCACAATAACTTACGAATACACATTAGCAATCATATTTTTTATAGAACACCAATTTATAAACTATTTATCTGCCAACGTCAACAAGGAATTAAAGTCTGTGTTTTTCTTAACTAGAGAGTACCGACCACGACATATATGATACCTGCAAGTCAAGGAAGATGAGAGGTATATAGGGAAAGGAAAAAAGTACCAACAATAAATTAACATCAAATAATTTTGTATTAATATTTACCATTTTTATTTACAAAGAAGTAAAAAATAATACGAGGAGTAAATATTAATGATTAATCAAAAGTTTTAGATGCAACGTCCTTACACAATCTACATATTGTCAAGTTAAAAATAGTTATATTTTTGTACGGATTTTATGATCAATGATTGTATATAAATAATTAAAAGCTGAAAAATTATATGATAAATAAATTACTGGCGAAGTTAGAAAAACTCCGTCGCAAGCTCAATCAGCACATCAAAAAATTATCTCAACCTAGATATTTACAAAGAAGTAAAACTTTTAATTTTTTACTCAGTCTGACTGTTGGAGTCATTGTTACTACCATTGGCATTACAACAGACTGGGCGACAACTGGAACACCCACGCTTACCTATAAAACATCGTGGATAGGTAATACTATTGGCAGTGGAAATCTACGGATACAAAATAATATTGAGGCCATGTATGTTACCCCTGATGGCACAGTTTATACCAACAGCCATTGGGATGAAGCGGGAACAGAAGCAGGAATCTATAAAGATGGTAAGATTATTGGTGCTCTTGGGGATACTCACGGCTGGAGTCGTGGTGGTGGCAAAGCTGTAACAGCAAATAGTAAATATATTTACATTGCCATGACTCAAGGTTCGAGGGGCAATACAAAAGAAGATTACCCACCAGAAGGAACAACTTGGTATTCTGTTAGACGCTATGATTTGACAGGAAAACCTGCACCGTTTCCTGAAGGGCGTGGCTGGGATAAAAGTATGTTGATTACCAGTACTAAAAGTGAAGTTACTGGATTAGCAACTTTGGGAAGCGAGTTGTATGTGAGTGATTCTGCTGCTAACCGGATTCGTGTTTATGATACTGATACGATGAAAGAACTCCGCAGCTTTACCGTTGCTAATCCGGGAGGAATAACTATTGATTCACAAAAAAATCTGTGGATTATTCAAAGTAAAAATGGTAGTAAACCTGCGAAAATTTTACATTATTCCCAGAGTGGAAAGCAATTATCCCAAGAGATTGCAGATATCGTTGAACCAAGTGCGATCGCAATTAATCATCAAGGTAAGCTGTTAGTGGCAGAAAATGGGCCGCGTCAGCAGATGTTGATTTATGACATCAAAGATAAGCCAGTACAGCTAGGTAGTTTCGGCTGTAAAGGCGGTATCTATGCAGGAGTTCCTGGTGAAGTTCGAGATTTGAAACTTTACGGACTTACCGGAGTTGGTACAGATGCTTCTGGCAATATCTACATAAATAGTAATGGTTTCAACAAATCAGGAACAGATTTGCGGAAATTTTCGCCATCAGGAAAACTAATTTGGCGATCGCTGGGATTGATATTCGTCGATAATGCAGATGCCGATCCTAAAACTGATGGTGTAGATGTATTCACCAAACAAGAACACTATCTGATGGATTACAGTAAGCCTGCTGGTAAGCAATGGACTTACAAAGCCTATACTTTAAATGCTTTCAAATATCCTCAAGATCCACGTCTGCATACATCGCCAGATGGAACCTTTGTTCGCCGCATCCAAGGAAAGCGGTTTTTGTTCCTCACAGATATGTATAACAGCTTTCTGCAAATATATCGTTTTAACCCAGATACAGATGGTAAAGTAGCCATCCCAGCCGGAATGTTTGTCGGAACTAATAGCGCAGACAAACCATTTATTAGCGGAAATTGGCCACCGCATCAACCAAAACAAGGAGAATGGATCTGGCGCGATCGCAACGGAAATGGCAAATTTGAAAAGGACGAATATGATACCAGCAAAGATTATCCCTATATCGGCGGCTGGTGGGTAGACAGCAAAGGAGATGTTTGGAAAGCTTTGCGAACCGAAGATGGCATTCGCCACTATCCTTTACAGGGAATAGATCCTAAAGGCAACCCCATCTACAGCTATAGTTCGATAGAAAAGCAAACTACTCCCAACATATTTAACGACTTGCGGCGGATCGAATATTTCCCCGAAACAGATAGTATGTATTTGTCAGGCTTTACGGTAGATCACCCTGCATTCGGTGACGATGCTGGAGTTGCTGGATCTGAAATTGCCCGTTTTGACAACTGGAGTAAAGGAAATCGTACTCCCAAGTGGCGAATTGTGATTCCCTACGACACCACTGGCAAACGCGAAGTATCTACAGCGTCCATAAGTGTGGCGGGAGACTATGTATTTGCTGTCACCGTTAAAACCGCAGAGGTATATGTCTACAATGCCACAATGGGAGTACAAGTACAACTGTTAAAACCAGGCCCAGAAGTTGGTAGCGAAAGTGGCTGGATTGATATACCCTATGGTATCCGCGCTTTTCGTCGTTCAAATGGTGAGTATTTAGTATTTGTAGAAGAAAATTGGAAAGGGAAAGTGATTATTTATCGGCTGGCGGGGTGAGTATTTACAGCAATTACCTGTAAGCTTAACCAAGCCACAGATCCCTGACTTCTCAAAGAAGTCGGGGATCTTGTTTATTCAGGATTGCTATATGTACAAGAATATGTGATTAAATGTATCGCAGATTTAATCAGATAAAATGCTCCATGCGTCGAGACTCAATTTTTTACAAACTGTTTCAACAATCCCCCACTCTCTTATTTGAACTATTGACAAATCCACCAACAAATGCGAATGCTTATCGATTTGATTCGGTAGCTGTCAAGGAACCCAAATTTGAAATTGACGGAGTATTTCTTCTACCAGAAAGCGAGACTCCTGGGGTTGTATATTTCTGTGAGGTACAGTTTCAAAAGGATGAACAGCTTTATGAAAGAGTATTTGCTGAATCTTCATTATATTTCTACCGCAACCGCACCAGATTTAATGACTGGCAAGCAGTTGTAATTTATCCATCTCGCAATACCGAACAAAGTAACATTTATCCTCATCGGGGATTGCTCAATAGTAACCAAGTACATCGGGTGTATTTGGATGAATTGGGGAATATTCGCCAATTACCTTTATGGGTGGCATTGATGGTACTAACTACGATAAAGGAAGAACAAGCACCTGAAGAGGCAAGGTATTTGTTAACAAGAACTGATCAAGAAGTACCATTAGCAGAGGGTCGCGTCATAATAGAAATAGTGACGACAATAATGATGTACAGATTTGAACAATTGAGCCAAGCGGAGGTAGAGTCTATGCTAGGAATAACACTACAGCAAACGAGAGTTTATCGAGAAATCAAGGAAGAAGGACGAGAAGAAGGGCGAGAAGAAGGGCGAGAAGAAGGACGAGAAGCGATGGCTAATGCTATTTCCCGACAATTAACTAAGCGGCTTGGAAAACTGTCTGAGGAAATGCGATCCTCCATTTCTAGTTTATCTTTGCCTGTTCTCGTAGATTTGAGCGAGGCATTGCTTGATTTTACTACTTTGGCTGACTTGCAATCTTGGTTAGAAGGGCGAACAAATTAAACTACCTCTTGATGTTTTTGGCTTAGATACATCGCAATTCCTTTCTCGTAGTAAGCTGCTTCATTAATAAAAACAGGATAAACAGTAGACGTTCCTTCATAGAAAATATCTTTTCCTGCAAAAGTCAGAAACATTGGATCGCCTGGATTCAGAGGTTCATAATCCCGAAACTGAAGTTGGGGATGAATCATAGCTTGAATTTCGCCGCGTGGGCACAACCCGCCGTAGGCATCGCTTCTAGGATAATCGATCGTCTCAATGTATTGATAGAATGTAAGCTTGCTGTTTGTCTGCGGAATATTACCTTGGTTGCAACCTTCAAAATAGTCTAAAATTGCATACATAAGCTGCTCTGTTTGCTGAAATAATTCGGCGTTTAAGATATTCTGAGCCACAGCGCCAACTTCTATCACAAAACCCAATTCGCACAAAGAACGGAGAAAACCACCTTCTCTAGATTGTTGATTAACAAAAATCTTTACCATCGGATTTATCGAAGTCAAATAAGCGCCTAACCGAAGTAAGAAAGGGTGCATATCACAAAAAATCAGACTTAAACCCATGTTGGCAGTTGTGCTGTGCAAATCAATAATTACATCTACAAAAGGCTGATTTTGCGGTTGCAATATCTGTTGAATTTCTTTTGCCCGCGTATCTTCATAACTTGAGAGTTGGGTATTTTGTAAGCTTTGATTAGTGAAGCAACGATTTAAATCCTTCTCAATGTATCGTTTGCCTTCTTCAATAGCTTTGAGATTGCCAAGTAATGCCAGAGTTTCAAAACTTCCTCTGTTGATTAAATTAGGATACTGCTGAAACTTTTTGACTAGATATACTCCTGTTAACTCATTACCGTGGTTTCCTCCAACGATCGCAACTCGTTCAATCTGACTCATAACAACCTCATATCTAAAAAACTTGTAGAGCTGATACTATAATGCTTACCCTACGGTTATTGAGAATGGCGCAAGATAGAAGTATAGCTTTTGCTGGCTAAATCTTGTAAGAGACTGACGCGATGTCTACGACGGGCTACGCCTACGCTTCATGTTTGAGCCAAAATGTGATAACTGTTAAGCTGTTGGTTTTGGCACAAAGGGGGAGGAAATTTATGGTGTATAATTTTCAAGCGATGCCTGCGGCGGGCTACGCCTACGCTGAACTTTACAAAAACGCTCTCCTCAACGACGTACTCCCATTTTGGGAAAAATATTCTCTCGATTGGCAGCAAGGCGGCTATTTCACCTGCCTCGATCGCGAAGGCAAAATTTATGATACAGACAAATTCATCTGGCTGCAAAACCGCCAGGTGTGGACTTTTTCTATGCTTTGCAACCAGCTAGAAAAACGCGAAAACTGGCTAAAAATTGCCAGCAACGGCGCTAATTTTCTCGCCCAACATGGCAGAGATAGTGATGGTAACTGGTACTTTGCCCTCACCCGTGAAGGAAAACCACTGGTTCAACCCTATAATATCTTTTCTGACTGCTTTGCAGCGATGGCATTTAGTCAATATGCACTTGCTGACGGCGAAGAATGGGCAAAGGATGTGGCGATGCAAGCTTACAACAACGTATTACGCCGCAAAGATAACCCGAAAGGCAAATATAATAAAACCTATCCCGATACACGCCCGATGAAATCATTGGCTGTACCGATGATTTTAGCCAACCTGACTCTAGAAATGGAATGGTTACTGCCAAAGGAAACATTAGAGAATGTCCTAGCTGAAACTGTCCGCGAAGTGATGACCGATTTCCTCGACTCAAAACGGGGGCTAATGTACGAAAACGTTGCCCCTGATGGTTCCCACATAGATTGTTTTGAGGGAAGGCTGATTAATCCAGGTCACGGTATCGAAGCTATGTGGTTTATCATGGATATCGCGCGTCGGAAAAACGATACCAAAACTATTAACCAAGCCATTGATGTGGTGCTAAATATTCTGAATTTTGCTTGGGATAGCGAGTACGGCGGATTGTATTACTTTATGGATGCAGACGGTCATCCTCCACAACAATTGGAATGGGATCAAAAGCTGTGGTGGGTTCACCTAGAGTCTTTGGTTGCATTAGCGATGGGCTATCGCCTAACCGGGCGTGAGGTTTGCTGGGAATGGTATCAAAAAATGCATGATTATACCTGGTCACACTTTGCTGATGCAGAATACGGTGAGTGGTTTGGCTATCTCAATCGGCGTGGGGAAGTATTGTTGAACCTCAAAGGCGGCAAATGGAAAGGATGTTTTCACGTACCGCGTGCATTGTACCTTTGTTGGCAGCAATTTGAAGCGATCGCAACTGGTTTGCAATAGATTTCTTACAAAAATTCATAGCTTTAACGTTACTTATGAATATTTAAGTTGTTGCGATGCCTGCGGCGGTAAACAACGCAGTCAGTTTAATCTCAACCAGAGTACCATTTGCACGGTTTAACTCATCCCAAATTATGATTTGATTAAAGGTATTATCCAAATAAAAAACTTTTAATATGAGAAAAGTGTCGCTGATTCTCCCCTTAGCTATTCTAGCTTTTGGCAGTGTAGTTGTTAATAGCCAAGAAACGTCCTCACCCAATACTTACACTCAATCTGTTACCCGTGAAGTTTTAGCGAGTGGTTATCCTACTCAAGATAAAAAGCAGATTCTTGAGCTTGTACGCTATACCATCGCACCAAGAGCAAAACTCCCTACTCATACTCATCCGGGAATGCAGATTGAACGAGTAGAGGCGGGAATTTTAACTTATACTGTTGTGGAAGGAGAAGCTAATGTAACGAAAGCTAACGGCACAGAATTCATTCTTCAAAAAGGGAAAACTATACAGCTTACAGTGGGAGATGCTTTAGTTGAATCTGCCGGAATGGTGCATTATGGAGAAAACCAAACAAACAAACCGATTATTCTGTTGTCTGCTTCTTTATTTAATACTAATCAACCAAAAGCTATTTTAACCAATCCTGAAAACAGATGAATGTGATGAGAATTGCAGGTCTTATTGAGTTTGATTTTTATACATTTTTATTTTTAGGCAAAATCTAGTAGTTCGCCAAGTGAACTTGGCGGGGTAAAGGGTAAGGGGAAAGGGTTTAAATCTCTTACCCTTTTCCCTTTCCCCTTTCCCCAGTCCTCACTTAGCATTTTTGGGTTGGCAGACTACTAGGCAGTATTGAGTAGATAAGCTAATCATCATTCATTTTTCCAGACTTATTCGCTTGTAGTAAGGGCTACCCTACGGGAACGCTTTGCGAACAGCCCTGGTTTTATACAACATAAATGCTCATTAGCTTAGTAAGTCAAATTTTAGAAAAATACTCTCTTTAATGCTTGTTGCTAACTTAAGTAATCTTACAGTGGGGCAGTAATAAACAGGAAAGCTATAAAAGCAACAAAGTTTTGGAGTCACGAGCAAATGACAAGTCAAGAATCACCAGATTCTAACCAAGAAATCCTGTTGGAAAGATATCAAGTGCAACAGGAACTAGGCAAAAAAGCCGGACGGCGGACGCTGCTAGCTCGTGACTTACAAACTCAAGAATTAGTAGTGGTCAAAATACTGTCTTTTGGTAATGAGTTTGAATGGAACGACCTCAAATTATTTGAGCGGGAAGCTGAAACTCTCAAAGCACTCTCGCACCCAGCCATTCCCCGCTACCTTGACTACTTCGAGCTAGATTCACCCAACAGCACAGGATTTGCACTCGTACAAAGTTATATTCCAGCCCAATCTCTAGAAGCA
Organism: Nostoc sp. CALU 546; assembly: GCF_048836525.1. Classification (NCBI taxonomy): domain Bacteria; kingdom Bacillati; phylum Cyanobacteriota; class Cyanophyceae; order Nostocales; family Nostocaceae; genus Nostoc; species Nostoc sp. CALU 546. The sequence goes on along the minus strand of NZ_JAWJTF010000042.1, from coordinate 28,081 downwards.
CAACTCAAAGCTGGGCGTAGTTTCAGTGAAGAAGAAGTTAAGGAACTAGCAAAAGCGATTCTAGAAATTCTCAAATATCTGCATGGTCGTCAACCGCCCGTGATTCATCGTGATATCAAGCCAAGCAATATTCTTTTAACAAATCGCTCTGGTAATAGTGTGGGTGAAGTGTACTTGGTAGATTTTGGTTCAGTGCAAACCATCGCCAGAAGAAGCAGCACAATTATAGTAATGGGAACTTACGGCTATGTACCACCAGAACAATTTAATGGTAGAGCTATTCCTGCTTCTGACCTTTACAGTTTGGGAGCCACTTTAATTTATCTGGTAACAGGTCAGCATCCAGCCGATTTACCACTAACTGACTTGCGGCTTGAATTTGAACAGGTAGCCAATATTAATCTTACTTTCAGCAGTTGGTTGAGGAGAATGACAGAACCAATTGCGAGTAAACGTTTGATTTCTGCTGAAGACGCTTTGCAAGCCTTAAACAACCTAGGAAATCCAGATCAAGTTCAGAATATACAAAGTAATTTACTCCCTAGAAAACCTTCTGACAGTAAAGTTTTATTAAATAAGAATACTAACTATTTAGAAATTATTATTCCCCCAGACGGTTTATTTAAAAGAAGGACTCTAATAAATTTGATATTATCTATACCAATTATGTTATTTATCCCTAATTTATCAATTTTATTTGCAAGTATAAATGTTTTTTCATTAGTAGTTATTCTAATAATTTTATCCTTTGTAATTATGTTATTTATTTCTCTCTTCATAGGTATCATGGGTAAAAAGAAGCTTTATATTAATAATGAGAAAATTTTCCTGATTTATGAATTGTTTGGAATTAAACGTCTTCACCCATCTGCAACTTTGAGAAAAGATATTCTACGTTTAGAACGAAGTAAGGATACATATAATCAACCTTCCTTAACAATCTGGGCAGGAACTAAAAAATATGACATTTTAACTGGTGAATTTTATTTTTTTCCTGTCACTCCTCCAGAACTTGACTGGCTAGCTCATGAACTTAGCGATTGGCTAGGTTTACCAATTACTAGAGAGTAAACTACAAACTAAATTCTGCTGCACCATCCTCATCCACTTCTGCATCCTTACCCATAGCAGTAGGTTTAAATTTAGAGCCATGAATTAATTCACCAAATGCAATTCCTGGATTTTGGTGAAGAATATTCAACACACTCATAAAATCTCGCACAATTTCCCCTGGTGTCAGTAATGCTTCTGCACCCAAGCGATTAATAATTTCTTGCACAAACTCCTTCAACTCACGATTTATCAAAGTCTGTTCATAGCCAAAATTGAGTGCATGAATCTCAGCTAAACGTTGCAAAAGCGTTAATATTTCTCCTTCACTCAACGGGTTCAACCGAATCACCGGCCCCAAATGTTCCTGAACATTAGCCTGTGCAGCAAAACGGCTTTCTTTTGTGCGTCTTTGCCAAGCTTGGTCTGCAAAAAGTCCCCGTTTCGGGTCTTCTAAAAATTTAGTTGTTCCACCAACGACAATTCCCAGATGTTCAGCTTTACATTGCATGGTATCGTTAAACATTGCAAGGAGTCGATTATAATTCTTTTCCCGTGTGACTGTAGTAGATATTTGATATATGTGTACAGCTTCATCAACTAAAATTAACAGCCCTTTATAGCCAATCTCAGCGACAAATTTCGCAAACAGTTTTATATAGTCATACCAACTATCATCATCAATAATTACCCGCACTCCTAAAGCTGCTTTCGCCTCAACTTTAGTAGTAAATTCTCCCCGCAACCAACGCATTGCCGCATTTTTTAAATTATCATCATCCATTCGGTAGCCACGCCAATAAGCGATAATCACGCTACCAAAATCAAAACCGTGAACTAAGTCTTCAATATACTGAACTACTTCTCTAATTTTTGATTCAACTTGGTCATCAAAACCATCGTCATTGGGACGCATTTCAGTTTCTTTAACCACTTCTTGTTGAATTTTATTAATCCATCCTTCTAGAATTGAGACTAAAGCACCACCATCAGGACGAGTTTTTGTGGCTAGGTGGCTCATTAATTCTCGATAGGTAGCTAAACCTTCATTGTTGCTTCCAGCTAATCGGCGTTCAGGAGATAAATCAGCATCAGCTACTACAAAACCTTGTTCCATCGCCCGGTTGCGAAGTAGTTGCAATAAAAAACTTTTACCAGAACCGTAGTTACCAATTATGAAGCGAAATGCTGCGACACCTTCTGCAATGTCATCCAGATTTTGTAATAGGCTTTTTAGTTCTTTTTCTCGACCTACTGCTATATATTCAACTCCAACTCTAGGTACTACCCCCGCACCAAGGGAATTGATTAAAGCAGTGGAGATTTTCTTCGAGATTTTGAGCTTTGCCATGTCTTAAATTTCACTTTATTCTAAACGCAGAAGCACGCAGTAGATAGATAAGGTACATATTTACCTTATACTAATCAATGACGGCAATAATAATTTAATTTGACGAACCATGTCTAGCCATGAGATTTTCATGCATTGCAATCATTTTTTTGACATGGTTAATATTCTCAGGATAAACTTCTAGACTTTCCGAATCTGTGTTAATTATTAATTCACCAATAGTATCATTTGCCCGTTCATTTATAGAATCGATTAAGAGATTTGGCATAGTGATGTTTGCTTCGGCAATTTTTTTAATAGCAGCATTGGGATTATCTTGATCGACTATAGCTTTTAATACTTGTAGTTCGTATCCTGGGAGATTTTCTAAAAAATTAGCCCATTCTTCAGGTATATTCTCTGATGTATTAACATCCGAATTTTCTATGATTGCTGAAGTTTCCATTATTTCAGAAAAAGGAAACAATTCAGGATCTTCTTCTTGGGAATTATCAGCCAAAGGCTCTGGATTGAAGGTTTCTAGTTGTTGTAGTAATTCCCATACTTGATTTTGCAATGAGTCTCGTTCTTCTTGCAATAATGAAACTTGCCCTTGCAACTGCTCTAATTCAACCTTTTGTTCTGCTATTTGGGTTTGTGAAGAGTTCAAAATAACTTGGATATTTTCTCTTTCGGTTTTTGTCGCTATCAACAATTGATTTTTTTGAGTTGTCTCAACTTCTAGCTCTTGAATTGTAATTCGTAGTTCGTATAGTTTTTCTTCTAATTGGGGTTTTAGTCTTCCTAAAAGAGTTAAATTGCTTTCAAGTTCTTGTTTCTCCTGTTGGAGTTGGGAAATTTGACTTTGTAACTGGGCGATTTCAGCACGAGATACATTAGAATTTGACTCTAGACGGCGCTTCTCTGCTGTGAGTACAGAAAAAGCATTGTTCAATTCTGTTTGATTATTATGCAAGTTATTAATTTCAGTTTGCAAGCTACTAATTTCGGTTTCTAACTGTTTTTTTTGCCCTGCAAATGTTCTTAATTCTCGCTGTAGACTATCCCTTTGGTTACGGCTTTCTGCTACTTGATTTTGCAGTTGTTGTGATTCAGCATACAATAAATTATGATGTTCTTGGATTTGATTAACTTCCCTGACAACACGAGCCTTTAATCCCTCCATATCTTTAATTCGTTTGCGGAGAGAACCTAAAACAAACATTTCATAATTTCTGCGTCGTTTGTCTATGAATAATGCTGTGGTATAGATAGTAGCGGCAGTAATTACACCTGTGAGAAAGGCTTTATTAAAATCCCAGCTTGGGACAAGGCTAAGACCAAAACTCACACTAAAGGCAACTATCACTAGTATAAATCGATTGCTGATCATTACTGATTGCATATTGCTGTTTTTTAACGTAGTTAAATTATCAGAATAAGTAGCTCTCATACTAATTCGTAATTCGTAATTCGTAATGACGCGACGCTCCTGCGTCGCTAACGCTTCGCTATCGCGGACTCGCTACCGCTACGCTAACGTAATTCGTAATTAAAAAATGCATCCAGATTAAAGACTTAATAAAAGTGATTTTTAATCTGTTTTTCTGTTTTGTGAAATAGGAAATACTTTCAAAGTCTGGTAACATAGTCGTTCTGGAATCTGTTGTCTTAGTTACTATTGCATAACATTGTTGTGTAAATATTAAAAAATTGCAATCATCAATAAATTAATTTTAATGCTAGGTGTTAGATGTATTGTTATTTGCATTAAAAAGTGTTAAATCTGCTTTTAAAAAATCAACAAATTGCCGTGCTGTCCGTCCAGAACGACCGTTGTGGCGAGTTGCCCATTGTAATGCTTGAAATTCCAAATCTTCTTGGGTAATCTTAATTTCAGCTTGTGCAGCTAGATGTTGTACAATTTTTAAATAAGTTTTCTGATTGGCTGGTTCAAAAGTCAAGGTTAAACCAAAGCGATCGCTAAAGGAAAGCTTCTCCTGCATCGTATCCCAAGCATGGATTTCCTCGTTATCCTTGGGTGCAGGTCTATCCACAAAAAACTCCCGAATCAAGTGACGGCGATTAGAAGTAGCGTACACCACTACATTTTGAGGCCGCGCGGTTAAATTACCTTCTAAAACTACTTTGAGGGCTTTAAAAGCGTCATCATCTTCTTCAAATGAAAGGTCATCGACAAAGATAATAAATTTTTGTGACACACCCCGTAAATGTTCCACAATTTCTGGTAATTCTTTTAAGTCAGATTTTGCTACTTCCAACAAGCGGAGACTGCGATTGCTATATTCATTCAACAAAGATTTCACCAAAGAAGATTTGCCAGAACCGCGACTACCGTAAAGTAATACGTGCAGTGCCATCTCTCCTGATAATAAAAACTCTGTATTTTTCAGCAAAGCATCTTTTTGAGACTCGTACCCAACAAGCGCACTCAGTTTAACCGGGTCAGAATACCGAATACCAATAAACTGGCCAGCTTGCCAGCGTAAAGCGCGATATTCTGCAAATAAGCCAGAGCCACATTGCCGATAATAAGCTGCTAACTCTTCTACAGCATCAGCCCAATTATCTAACTCTTGTAGATATTTAGCGAACTTTGTCTCTACTCCTACAAATTCTTGCTCTTTATACCACACTACTGGTGAAATCGGCATCTGAGTAACGCTTTGTACCCACTCACTCAGAGAAGCGCTACTACATTCGTAAAGACTTTGCAATATTTGTAAATCATGCTGAACTGCTGCTACTAAAGCTGGGGGTAAATCTTCAAATTCTCGCACTCCAGCCAGTTTTGCAAAAGGATTCTCAGAGAAGAGAAGTTGAGTAATTAAATAATCTTCCCAGTTTTGATTTCTAGCGGCTAAAGCGTGAAAGTAAGTTCCGTAAGCTTGGAGACAACCCCGTGCATCGACATTAGTGTAACGTATAGATTGCAATAGTTCCAGAAATGCCACCCCCACTTCGCCTTGCAGAACAGATTGGTACAGTAAAAGTGAGGCTGCTTGGCGCTGGAGATATTGAACCTTTGTATATGAGGAAGTACTTGCCATTGGCATCGCTTGATTATCCATCAATCAACTGTGTGGTATAGCTAAATAGCTATGGTAAATTGTCTGCTGACCCTGGTAGTAAAGTCAAAGTCTATAGATGTTTTAACAATGAATTTAAGTATAGTTGCTGCTTTTGCCTACGGCATATTATCGATTATTGGTGGCATTATTGGCTACATTCAAGCTACCAGTAGAGTTTCACTCCTAAGTGGCAGCATTAGTGGTTTATTACTAATATTTGCCGCTTACTTTCAACTCCAAGGGCAAGCTTGGGGTTCAATTTTAGCAGTATTAGTTACTGCCGTTTTAGTAGTCTTCTTTGTATTTAGACTAGCAAAAACACGTAAATTTATGCCTGCGGGATTAATGACAATTTTGGGTATGGTGTCATTGGCGGTGATGGTGCATCAAATTGTGGCTTTAAGGTAGCATCAGTCTCTAAGTAATAACCACCCTCCTCTTTTTTTGACATGGCATGACTTTCTTTGCCTGGAATTACTAGTACATTTATATTACTATGACTTGTTACCCTTGCCTGATAACTTCCAGCATTCTCGAAGGAAATCAACGGAAATCCCATCCCAACAAAAAGAGTGGCCGAGAATAGCCGTCTGCCGATTTATCGAAACAGAATTATTCTGACTCCTGAATTCTGAATTCTGAATTCTTCTTCAATCATTAGTCATTGACAAAAGTGCAGTTCCATAAGATGCACTCATGTCACCTTTATTTGCGATCGCTCATAGTCATCTACAATTTGTAGGTAACACAAATAACGTGATAACAAGGCTTTCAGGCACAAATTCTCAAATTTAAATAAAAAAATAATTGTTAACCGCCTAAAAAGTCCGGTTTTTTTGGCTTGGTGATGATAAATAAAAGTAATAGCGTTGAATGCCATGTCTTGTCCTGCGAAGGATTACTGAAATTCTTCGCTGCTTTCAGAATGGCTACTGAACATCAAACAACATCTGTTGCCAATCAGTTTTTTGCTGGGGATGCTTCTCCGCCACAAAAAGGGGATGGAGCTACATCAAACGGCTCTACCACAAAACTTACTCTAGAGTGTCTAAGTAACTATGCTGATAAAGTGTAAAGATGTCACTGGATCTGGGAGCAAATTTTAAAGCAATTATAAAGGAGTTGGTGCCATTTTGGCAGGTTTTTATCCAAAAGATGGGATATTAGTAGATTGTACAAATCTTTATTGTTATTCACACATTAGTGCAGCTTGGCATAAATAACTATCCAGTTGAAAAAGGCTAAAAATAGGTGAAATCACCAGTATTCCTTCTGCTCCCTGCCTTCTTGCACTAGTTCCTATCTACGGAAAGCTGCTAAAACCAAGCAAATTTGAGAGAGATAAGTTTAAGTAATTTAATGAAGTAGGAAATAATACATGGTATTATCACTGTCTTCTCATAATGTTATCCAGTATCTGCAAGACGCGGGTCTGTGTAGCTCAGAAGATGGCGCATCAGAAAAATCTGAGTTGCCAGGAAATAGTAAGAGCAATTTCAATTTAGTAGTGACTTTAGCAGATAATCGTAAGTTGCTAATTAAACAAGAACGTAACGTTAACAACAATGACGCCGCGCCTCATGAATTGTTTCAGGAGTGGCTATTTCATCAACTCCTCCAACAGTTTCCAGTTCTAGGTAATACTTCAGCGATCGCACCATTGGTGGTGCATTTTGACGAAGAAAATTCTATTCTCGTCTGCAATTACTTGAGTGAGTATCTAGAACTTGCGACATTGTACCACAACAATGAGATTTTTCCACAAGAAATTGCTTCAGCTATCGGCACGACTTTGGCGGGACTGCATCGCGCCACCTACAACCGCCGAGAATATAAGGATTTTATGGCAACTGCTCCCCAAGGAGAGTTTCGCTATGGCTTTTACAATCCAGCCCAAGGTATAGGGTCAATTGGGCCGGAGATTTTTGGGGCTGTTCCCACAGATGCACTAAAATTCTATGTTCTCTATCAACAGTACGAGAGTTTGGAATCTGCGATCGCAGATTTGGCTTATGACTGGAATCCTTGCTGCTTGACTCACAACGACCTGAAATTGAGCAACATTTTGGTTCATTCCAGATGGGAACAACTAGACAATTGTCTAGTACGACTAATTGACTGGGAAGCTTGTTCTTGGGGAGACCCAGCCTTTGATTTAGGAACTTTACTGGCAAGCTACTTAGGAATCTGGCTCAACAGCCTCGTAGTAGACCCCACCATTGAGTTAGAAGAATCTCTACATTTGGCGTTAACACCGTTAGAGATTTTACAACCTTCACTTATTGCCCTCATTACGGCTTACGTGAATGCTTTTCCCATGATTTTGGAATACCGCAGTGACTTTATTTTGCGCGTTATCCAGTTTGCGGGACTGGCACTAATTCATCAAATTCAAGATATGATTACGTGCCGGAAATCCTTTAATAATGCTGATATTTGTATGCTCCAAGTAGCAAAAAGTCTACTCACGATGCCGGAGCAAGGTGTACTGACAATTTTCGGGATATCAGAGTCCGAAATCCTGAATCCTGTCGCAAAGATTCATAAATTTCCTCAGCCTGTAAAAGAACAGCAGTTACTTCGCATTTATTACGAAAAAACTCGGCTGCGTGGTTGTTAATGGCAGAGAGTAGAACAATTCTGAATTCTGACTCCTGAATTCTGTGTTTTTAAAGTTTCAGTTCTGAATGGATTAATGCTAAATTCCTCTATCAATCAACCGCTAAATTCTCTATTTGATATTGCTAAGAATATCCAGATTGAGCCAAATTTTTGTATTTACCATCCCAATTATCAACCCTTTGCTCTACCGACTAAAATAGCCGATAGATTTCAGCAAAATTCCGTAGATTTACAACAGAAGTATCTGACTTTACTACTACGAAATTTTCTCTATGGAATCTATTACAATGGCTCTCTGCAAACTACTTTAGCAGTCAATACTGATAGTACTAATCACCCAGCAAAGAATAATTTAGCAGATAATTCCATTTTGGAAATTGATTGGGACTTTTACGAGCAGCTGCACGCCAGTAATCACGGCATAGGTTATTTTGACCCTAGATGGCAGGTGTTGCGGAAAGAGCCTGATGGGACTATGGCGGTGACTAAAGGCGGTTTAACACTTTATGTTGAGCCAGATTGCCATCTAGAATCCAGTAAGAAATCTACCAAAGTGGGTGATATGGTAGCAATCTGGATGCCCAAAAATCGACTGCAAAACGGTTCTTACTTAGCAGTGAGCAATGTCGGACAGGAACAGCAGAGTAACCCCGATGCTGATTTAGGAGCAGGGCGAATCTACTTTAACTTTACGCCATCAGGTGCGATCGCTCTGATGGAGAGCTTAACACTGCAATTGAATGCAGCCTCGATTCCCTTTAGCTTTCAAGTTCTTCACAATCCCTGTGCATACGGACGTTATGATTCGGGGCTACTCTACTTTGAACTCCCCGATTATCCAGCAATTCGCACAATTCTTCAGGCTGTTTATCAAGAAAATCAATCCCATTTCCAGCCTGAAATTCCTTTGTTTACTAAATTTTTAGCCCCAGGCTTAGGTTTAGCTGAAGAACCAACCCAAAAATTTGCCGCACAGGAAAGTTTTGGGATGAACCGTTGTCAAATCGTCGCAAATGCTTTGTTGGAAGCTTGGCAAAAAGGTAAAAATGCGATGGAAGAACGGATGAGGACGATTGACCAACACTTTGCGCGGCATCTAATAGATTTACAACGTCCTTATCTCAATCCCTGTTCTGAAGATATATATAAGCCTTTAAATTGATGGGATTGGGGAATGGGGACTGGGGACTAGGGACTGGGGACTGGGGATTGGGGAATGGGGACTAGAAGACCGATTCAGTATTCAGGGTTATGACGAAAAATTCGGGTTTCTTTTAGAGAAGGAAATTGTGCTTGAAATGACCTAAAAATCTGGTTGTCCAGTCTCGTGTTTTATATATTACTGAATCGTTGTTCTAGGGACTAGGAAGAATAATAATCCCCAGTCCCCAATCCCCAGTCCCCAGTCCCCATTCCCCAGTCCCCAGTCCCCAATCCCCAGTACCCATGCCCCAACCCCATTCAAAATTCCACAATTACCGGCGTATGGTCGCTGGGTTGGGTTAATTTTCTGGGTGCGACATCAATGATGCAACTTTTAGCACGCTCATACAAGATAGGTGTGAGATAGTGATGGTCAATCCGCCAACCTAAGTTGCGACGGAAGGCGGCGGCGCGATAATCCCACCAGCTATAATTTCCGCCTTCTGTGGTGAATTTGCGAAAAGCATCGGCAAATCCCAGTTTCAGAATATCCCGTAAGGCTTGGCGCTCTGCTTCTGTTGCCATAATGTGATTTTCTGTACTCACTTGCTCGTGAATATCCTTATCTTCTAAGGCAATGTTGAAGTCTCCGCACACACAAATTGCGGGGTGTGACAGCACGAGCAATCGCAAATACTCATGTAGCGCTGTCAACCAGCGCATTTTATACTCGTATTTCTCAGTTCCTACTGCTGCACCATTGGGAACATATAAGTTCACAATCCGAACACCATCAATTACACCTGTAATCACCCGCTTTTGCTCGTCCCATTCGTGGTGTAAATCTGGCAAAATCGCCCGAAATCCGGTACTTACATTTAAAAGTGGCTGGCGGCTAATTATGGCTACGCCATTATAGGATTTTTGTCCTGATATATAAAGGTTATAGCCTAATTCCTCAAAAGGCGATCGCGGAAATTCAGCATCCATAACCTTGGTTTCTTGCAAGCAGAGAACATCAACAGGATTCAGGGTTAACCAATCGATAACCTGTTCAAGGCGAGTGCGAATTGAGTTGACGTTCCAAGTAGCGATTTTCATTAGTTAGTTATCAGAATTTTTGTAAATTACTAATTACAAATTATGTAATTATTGTACAGTTGCTTAATATTTATAGTTTCTAGTTCATTTCTTAATTGCCTTTAAACACAGCTTTAATTATTTGATCCCATTGAACATTTTAGTATTGTCAGCTACAAAATATTCAATTTTGTAAGTTCTGCTACAAAATATTTTACTGCATTATGATCCCCAAGACAGATGCAACAAGTAATAGATTAGCTATAGGTTAGAAGTGTAGCTCAGGACTGACTTTCATTAGTAGTCCGTTAGATTTGTCGGTAGAAAGTTTGCGGTACGGTTAACTATTATTGCGCTTTTAGTAGCCTGTTAGGTTAATTTAAATGTCAAAATAGTAAGTACAAATGCTCTTTCCTCATAAAATAATGATGTAGCTCATTATTGAGGATAATTTCATAGACTGAAGCAAAAAAACGTATGAAAATCGCTCAAGTTGCCCCCTTATGGGAAAGGGTTCCACCTCCTAATTATGGAGGAATAGAACTGGTAGTGAGTCGCTTAACTGATGAACTTGTTCGTCGCGGTCATGAGGTAACTTTATTTGCCTCTGGCGATTCTCAAACTTTGGCTCATTTACAAGCAGTTTATCCGCGTGCATTGCGCTTAGACCCAAATGTGAAAGAGTATGCAGTGTACGAAATGCTAGAACTGAGCCAAGTTTACCAACGTGCTGCCCAATTCGATATTATCCATTCTCATGTAGGGATTTCGGCACTACCTTTAGCGAACTTGATAACAGTAACTTCTACAGTTCATACGCTGCATAATGATTTTACAGCTGACAACCGTTACGCATTTAGCTACCACCAAAAGCAACCATACATCAGTATTAGTAACTCGCAGCGTCAAATCGATCTTAATTATGTTGGCACGGTTTATAACGGAATTGAGCTAGCAGATTACCCATTCGTAGCCCAACCGTCAGAACCATCATATTTGGCATTTTTAGGTCGTTTTTCACCAGAGAAAGGGCCGCAACATGCGATCGCCATTGCTAAACAGAGTGGTTGGCGCTTGAAGATGGCAGGAAAGGTTGATATCAAAGACTCTGAGTTTTTTGAACAAGAGATTGCCCCCTACATAGATGGTCAGCAAATCGAATATTTAGGCGAAATTACCCACGCCGAAAAAACTGAACTTCTGGGCAATGCTGCCATAACTCTTTTCCCCATTAATTGGCAAGAACCTTTTGGCTTAGTAATGATTGAATCAATGGCAACTGGGACACCAGTCATTGCCATGAATTTCGGTTCCGTTCCTGAAGTGATTGCTCACGGCAAAACAGGTTTTATCTGCAACAGTTATGCAGAAATGGCAGCAATGATTCCACCAGCTTTGGAACTCAATCGTCAAACCTGTCGAAAATATGTGGAAAATAACTTTAGTGTTAGCCAAATGGTTAACGGATATGAAGCTGTTTACAGACAAATTATTAAAGACCGCATAGAATCGAATGGCCGCATTCATGCAGCTAACATCCAGTTTTAATAACTGCTTTTTTTTCTGAGTTTAAAACAACAACTTTTTTTTAGGAGGACATTGGTATGAGTACGAGAGCCAACACCTGCCCATGCTGCGGTGGTTCCCTCCTGCGTCATGCCCGTCATGGTGAACTATATTGGTTTTGCCTGTCGTGCCGACAAGAAGTACCGCTATTAACTGTTATTCGCTTGCCTAATGTGGATACCCGGAACACCGGGGTGGTTCCCCAGCCAGCAGTGAGTACCTAGTTTTTCATATAAAACCTACTAAAAATCAATACTGATTTAGTTTAGACCTATCAATTAGCTGCAACTGGTAAAATCAGATGAAGCTAATTGATAGGTTTAAAGTTTTGTTAGCAGCCTTACTTTATGGGCAAGAAGATTTACGCCTAGAGCAAGTTCCTGAACCCACTCCGGCGGCTGGCGAAGTTGTAATCCAAGTGGGGGCAGCAACAACTTGTGGTACAGATTTGAAAGTCTGGCGGCGTGGTGGTCATGCCAAAATGTTGAAACTACCGACACTGTTCGGTCATGAAGCGGCTGGGCGAATTGTTGCCTTGGGTGCAGGGGTGACAAATTGGCAAATAGGCGATCGCATCGTCGCTAATAATTCCGCCCCATGCATGAAATGTTTTTTTTGTCAACGCCAAGAATATTCTTTATGTCCAAATTTGACCTGGAATAACGGGACTTTTGCCCAATACCTGAAAATTCCTGCACCAATAGTACAACATAATTTGTTGCAGATTCCCGATGAATTGCCGTGGGAATTGGCAGCGATGACGGAACCTTTAGCTTGTGTATTGCATGGTGTAGCGCGTTCTCATATTAAGCCCAAAGATAAAGTAGTCGTCTTAGGAGATGGGGCGATCGGGCTAATGTTTGTGGCGGCGCTGAGTGAGAAAGCTGAGGTTTTGCTGTGGGGAGGTAATAACCACAGGTTAGAAATTGGTCAGAAATTGGGTGCAGCCCAGACCTTTAATTATCATAAAATCTCGGATATTCCCAGTGTAGTGAAAGAACTTACCCAAGGATGGGGCGCAGATGTGGTGATTGAAGCCACTGGTGTACCAAGTGTGTGGGAAACTGCGATCGCCTGCGCCCGTCCTGGTGCAACAGTCAACTTATTCGGTGGATGTCCACGGGATACCAGCATTACTGTGAATACAGAACAGCTACACTATAGCGAACTTACCATCAAAGGCGTGTTTCATAATACACCAGAGTATGTGCGATCAGCCCTTGCACTCATAGCTAGTCGCAAAATTCCCTTTGAGTTACTTATTAGCGAACAGCGGCCATTAAAAGATTTAGAACAAGTGTTTTGTGAAATGAAGGCACGAAAGGTGATTAAGGTAGCGATCCTCCCATAGATATTGACTAATTCTCCATTTTTGCAATAGTGGCTCTCCATTCAGGTTTATAGGTGGTCAGCGATCGCATATACTGGACACGTTCAAAAGCACTAGGGTCTGGACAATGCTTTTGACTCATACTCCCTTGCATTTGTTGTACTGATTCGTATTCGTGTTTTTGCATCCATTCGCATATTTCCTGCTCAATGACTCGAATGTGGTTAATCCCATGTCGTAACAGTACCGAGCAAAGCATCGTAATCTTTGCCCCAGCTATGAGCATCTTTAACACATCCTCTCCCCTGTGAATACCACTAGTTGCAGCCAAATCCGCATGAATGCGACCATAGAGAATTGCAATCCAGCGCAACGGTAATCGCATCGATTGCGGTGTACTTAATAGCACATTGGGTTCAACTTCCAGGAGATTAAGATTAATATCCGGCTGGTAAAAGCGGTTAAATAATACCAAAGCATCAGCACCCGCTTCATCCAAACGTTTTGCTATATTTGCTGTATTAGTGAAGTATGGACTGAGTTTGACTGCTACAGGGATAGTTATTACTGCTTTGACTGCACGAAGAATATCAATATCAGTCTGCTCAATTTCATGACTGGTAAGTTCCATATCGGTAGGAACGTAGTAAATATTTAATTCTAATGCGTCTGCTCCTGCTTGCTGAATTTGTTTGGCATAGTTTGTCCATCCACCAACAGATGAGCCATTGAGACTGGCAATAATTGGAATGCTCACCTTCTGCTTGGCTTTGTGGATATGCTCTAAATAAGCTTCTGGCCCTACTCGAAAGTTGATTAAATCAGGGAAGTAAGTTAAGGCTTCAGAAAAACTTTCAGTACCTTGGGTGAGGTGATGATGGAGTTCATAACGTTCCAAAAGCAACTGTTCCTCAAACAGCGAATGCATCACCACTGCTGCTGCACCTGTGTCTTCCATCCGCTGAATGTTGTCAATGTCCTCAGATAGAGGGGATGCAGAGGGAACAAGAGGCGATCGCAATTTCATCCCCATATAAGTTGTAGTAAGATCCATAATAACCTCATATCATTTAGGGTTTTATATTTTGGATTTCTTGATCAAATCCAAGTCAATTTTTTATAAAAAAGCAAACAATTACGAATTACGAATTATTTAACGTGCCGCCAAATATTGATACATTTGCCAACGGGTCTTTACATCTGCTTGAGCTTCTTTAAGTAAATGCTGTGCTGTTTCTTGGTTACTCTTAGTTAACATTTTGAAGCGGTTTTCTAGATACATATATTGCTCTAGTGGTAACTTTGGTGTGCGTGAATCAAGTTGTAGTGGGTTTTCTCCCTGCTTAATACGTTCTGGATTAAATCGATATAGTAGCCATTGACCTGAATCGACGGCAGCTTTTTGATTTTGCATTGCCGTACTCATGTTGATTCCGTGGGCAATGCAATGACTGTAGGCAATAATTAATGATGGGCCTTGATAAGCTTCAGCTTCTAAGAATGCCTTAAGAGTATGTTCATCCCGTGCGCCCATTGCTACACTAGCAATATAAACATTGCCATAAGTCATCGCCATTAAACCCAAGTCTTTTTTAGGTGCAACTTTCCCCCCAGATGCAAATTTAGCTACAGCTGCTTTGGGGGTGGCTTTGGACATTTGTCCACCTGTATTGGAATAAACTTCAGTATCAAGAATCAGAATATTAACGTTGTATCCACTGGCTAGGACATGATCTAGTCCTCCAAAACCGATATCATAACCCCAGCCATCACCACCGATAATCCAGACGCTCTTTTTTACTAAATAATCAGCAATCGATTTTAGATTTTGGATTTTAGATTTTAGATTAGGGTTTAATTCCGCAGTCAATATTTGATCTAACTTCTGTTTTAACAGCGCTACTTTTTCTCGCTGTTTCCAAATATCGGCTTCATCTTTTTGTTCAGCATTGAGAATACTATTTGCCAGTTCTTCACCCACATTTGTTGTCAGTTGTTTGAGTAATTCAACGGCGAATTCTGCCTGTTTATCAATGGAAATGCGAAAACCAAGTCCAAATTCGGCATTATCTTCAAATAACGAATTTGACCAAGCTGGGCCGCGTCCTTCGGTATTGTGCGTCCAAGGAGTAGTGGGTAAATTCCCGCCATAGATAGAAGAACAACCAGTGGCGTTGGCAACAATCATGCGATCGCCAAACAGCTGCGTTGCTAACTTAATATAAGGTGTCTCGCCACAACCAGCACAAGCCCCAGAAAATTCAAACAACGGTTCTTGCATCTGCTGTTGATTAATATGAGTAAGTTTCAGATGGCTTCTATCTGGATTAGGAATATTCAAAAAGAAATCCCAATTTTCCCGTTCTTGTTCCCGTAATGGCAGTTGCGGTTCCATGTTAATGGCTTTGTGGCGTAGTTCTGATTTATTCTTCGCCGGACAAACATCTACGCAAATACCACAGCCAGTACAATCTTCTGCTGCCACTTGGATAGTATATTTTAAGCCTTGCCAATCGTGGTCTTTAGCACTAGCACTTTTAAATGTCGGTGGTGCATTTTCTAACTGCTGCGGCTCGTAAACTTTACTACGGATGACACTGTGAGGACACAACATAACGCACTTACCACACTGAATGCAGACATCTGTATCCCAAACAGGTATTTCTTGAGCAATGTTACGCTTTTCCCATTTCGCCGTCCCAGTGGGATAAGTGCCATCTGCTGGTAAAGCACTAACTGGTAATTCATCCCCTTGACGAGTAATTATCTTACCTATGACATCACGGACAAAAGCAGGTGCAGTGCCAGGGATTGAAGATTGGTTTTCTTTTTCATTCCCTATTTTCCTTTCCCTATTCCCCACTTCATACAGATTTTCTAATGTGGTATCTACTGCTTTGAGGTTCATCTGCACAATTTCATCGCCTTTCTTGCCGTAAGTCTTGCGGATGGACTTTTTGATTTCTGCAATGGCTTCTTCTCGTGGTAATACACCGGATAAGGCGAAGAAACAAACCTGCATTACCGTGTTAATTCTGCCAGCCATACCTGCTTGACGAGCAACTTTATAGGCATTAATTACATAAAATTTCAGACGTTTTTGAATAATTTGTTCTTGTACTGATGTCGGCAGATGATCCCAAACTTCATCTTTTTCATAAGGAGAATTAACTAAGAATGTACCGTCTGGTACGATGCCTTTCAGGATCGGAAATTTTTCGATAAATTCCCATTGGTGACAGGCGACAAAGTTAGCTTTGCTAATTAAATAGGTCGAACGAATTAATTGTGAACCAAAACGTAGATGGGAAACTGTGACAGAACCTGATTTCTTGGAATCGTAGACAAAATAGCCTTGAGCGTAATTGTTGGTTTCTTCTCCAATGATTTTAATTGAGTTTTTATTAGCGCTTACTGTACCATCTGCACCCAAACCATAAAAAATCGCTCTTACTGTGTTATCTAGTTCAATACTAAAGTCGGGGTCATAATTCAAGCTGGTGTGGGTGACATCATCGTTAATGCCGATAGTAAAATGATTTTTTGGTTCAGCCGCAGCAAGATTATCAAAGACAGCTTTAATCATCGCTGGTGTGAATTCTTTAGAAGATAAACCGTAGCGACCACCAATAATTTTGGGTAGTGTGGTAGGAGGCAGGGGAAAAGATCCTTCTCCCTGCTCCCCTACTTCTTTTCCCCATGTTTCATGAATAGCAGCGACTACATCCAAATACAATGGTTCACCAGATGCACCGGGTTCTTTGGTGCGGTCTAAAACTGCGATGCTACGGATAGTTTTTGGTAAGGCGGCTACAAATCGCGTAGCATCATAAGGGCGATATAGTCGTACTTTCAAAACGCCCACTTTCTCACCACAGGCGTTGAGGGAATCTACTGTTTCATGAACAGCCTCACAACCAGAACCCATCAGCACAATAACTCGTTCGGCTGCTGGGTCACCGTGGTATTCAAATAGTTGGTACTGTCGCCCAGTCATCGCGGCAAATTCATCCATGACTTTCTGGGTGATGTCTGGACAAGCTAAATAGTAAGGATTGACAGTTTCCCTGGCTTGGAAGTAAACATCAGGGTTTTGTGTTGTACCGCGCAAAACTGGTTTATCGGGGGTGAGGGCGCGTGACCGATGGGCGAATACTAATTCATCGGGAATAAATTCTCGCAAGTCATCTTCTACTAACAGTTCAAGTTTGTTAATTTCGTGGGAGGTGCGAAAGCCATCAAAAAAGTGCAGGAACGGTATTCGTGATTCTAAGGTTGCCCGTGTTGCTATCAAAGCAAAATCTTGTGCTTCTTGCACTGATGCAGAACAGAACATAGCAAAACCAGTGCCACGCGCTGCCATCACATCGCTGTGGTCGCCAAAAATAGAGAGGGCTTGGGCGGCTAGCGATCGCGCGGCAATATGAAAAACTGTAGGTATTAATTCCCCAGCAATTTTGTACATATTGGGGATCATTAACAATAATCCCTGCGATGCTGTAAATGTGGTTGTCAGTGAACCGGTTTGCAAAGCACCATGTACAGCACCAGCCACACCTCCTTCACTCTGCATCTGTACCACCGAGGGAACAGTACCCCAAATGTTGCGTTTTCCTTCATTAGCCCAAGCATCTGACCACTCAGCCATTGGTGAAGAAGGTGTAATTGGATAGATCGTAATAACTTCATTCAGTCGATAAACGATTTGGGCAACAGTTTCATTGCCGTCTATGATTGCAAAGCTTCTCTTGTTCATCTTCAAAGCACCTGGTCTTCAAGGGCTAGCAATGACTATGCTGAATCTACTTTTGACATTAGGATAAGAAGTTGAGAAACTTGTGAAGAACTAAAATCGAGCTTTTTTAGACTTGTGTGTACACTGTAGTACTTGCAAAGAAAGAAGATTCGGCTTTGCTGGGTTATCGCTGTGACTAATTGAAATAATATTGCTGAAAAACGGGAAGACTATGGTTATTCCCTAATAGGGAAATTTCCATGAAAATCCCGAACAGCAAAATGCTCAAAAAATCTCTCCTTAACTATTTAATTTTGCCTTTATCTTTAATGCCTTGGCTGTGCGTGGGAACGCTTTTTGATTCCCAAGCTAATGCTTTACCAGGGCAAAGTACAGAAGAAGTAGGCACTTGGATTAAAGCACATCCCACACTCCGTCCCAGGAGTGGAGAACAATTATTTGTACAAAAGACTGATACAGCTGCCCAACGATTCACTTTTCAGGCGTCGGTATTGCCTCCTGGGAGAGTGGAGTTTTCCAAAGACCGAGGCAGAATTCGCTCTGAACGCATTGCTATGTATGATGCTATTAACGGCATGACATTTGAGCGCCTTCAAGAATCCTTGCGGGTGATTTATGGCTTAGAGATTTATCAAGACTACGATCGCGCCCAAGTCGTGTATCAATATCCCAACCAAAAGGTAGTTAACTCAGCGCGTCTAGCCAGAACTCCGATTCGGGAAGCCTTGAAGGGAGAATTGCGAGTAGGCGATCGCTATGTATATTGGGTAGAAATTGCCCAACCCAAGGCTGGCAAAGCTTTTACTGGTCAAATGACGGTTTTGCTTAAAACTGACCTAGACAAATTAGAAAAGGAACTGCAAATTCGTTAATGGGCATAGGGCATTGGGCATTGGGCATTGGTTATTCCCCTTGTCTCCCTCGATCCCTCTATCCCTTCTCGTTGAAAGATTACTGAATCCGTATCCTACAACTTCCCCAACTCCATCTGAGCTAGGGTTTGCCATGTACCCGAAAAGATACTTTCAGATGCTAAGGAAATGCGTAGCAAATCTTCTTTCAGAAGTGGCGGCCAATCAACCCCGGCTTTACGCCCTGCGCCAAATAGCTGTTGCGCCTTAATACTTAATTGATAAAGGGCCAAAGCCAGTTCTCGGTCTAGGCTCTTTGCATCTTTAAGGGCTTCAAACACCACTTTCAATGCTAACAAAATCGAAGTGATCTGACCGGGTACCGGTGGTTTCCCCTGTTTCATACGCGTTAACAGCGCATCTGGGTTTTCCTCGGTTGTGATTGTCTGATCTATGAGGAGTTTCCGAGCTGTTTCGTAATTCATGTAGCCAGTTTAGCGTACATTTTACTTCAGCAGGAATACCTAATTAAAAAGTCATAGAATTGGCTTCTAGTTATTTCTAGCAATCTCTTATGATTTGTGAAAAGATAAGCGTGGGGAAAATGATCGGGAATTTGCGATGCTCTAGGTTAACCAGATAGACTGAATATAATATCTTTGAAAAATACACCTTGCTAGGAATCAACAACAAAATGATATCGTCAAATTTACTCGAAATTGAGCGTTCCATCCTTGCCTTGTCTGTGGAAGAACAGCTTTGGCTGTTAGAAAGTATTGCTAGACAAATCCGAGAAAGTGAGTATATAAAAGATAAATTGCCTGATGCGAAGAATCCAGAAGAACAACTGGAAGTGATGCCTTGTGAGCCAAAAATTCAAACAGAAATTCCCCTTATAAATGATGAATTTGCAATTTCGGAAATACTCTGAACTGTAGGAGTAAAATTTATGAGATTGCCAGACTTGAACAGTCAAATATACAAGTTATCTGTGAGCGTTCCCTTACAATTACTGACTGCGATCGCCCAAAAATATAGCTGCGATCGCAGTCTCTAAATTGATCGTTTACATCGAAAAAGCAGTGTTAAGCAGTAATAGTCATAACCTTCTATGTCACCTAGATAGCCAAGTTTTTTCTTTTTACACGGAGAATTAGCGATCGCAAAATCAGATTATTACTCATAAAATTAATTTGGCACTTTCGATTAACAGTTAACATTTCGTTATAGATTGGCTCTATATGACGGTACATAGTTACCAATCAATAAGTAGCATAGATAACTTTCTCATCTAGTTTTGTAAATTGACTTTTGTTTCATCTGTCTTTACTATTCAACCCCATCATGGTATATCACTGGGATAAATACGCTCCTGTGATGTTGCTGATTAATAAGTCAATGGGACAATCGCGCAAAAACAAATATCTTGGGTGCTTATTACATTGTTTGAAGTTATGTAGCCTTTTGATTACGGCCTATCAACCACTGCGGTAGACTATGCGTTGATTATGATTCTTTCGCAGAGAAGAACACTCGAAAGGAGCCGTTTTTTCAATGTCTCATACCGTAAAAATCTACGACACCTGCATTGGCTGCACCCAATGCGTCCGCGCTTGCCCTACTGATGTACTTGAGATGGTTCCTTGGGATGGCTGTAAAGCTGCTCAAATTGCCTCTTCACCCCGTACAGAAGACTGCGTGGGCTGTAAGCGCTGCGAAACCGCTTGTCCCACCGACTTTTTGAGCATCCGGGTTTACCTGGGCGCTGAAACAACTCGCAGTATGGGTCTAGCCTACTAAAAAGCTGAGTGCTGAGTGCTGAGTGCCGAGTGTTGAAACAGAAAGAAGTAAATCAAAAAAACAATTTCTTGATTCTTCACTCGGAACTCGGAACTCGGAACTCAAGACTTTGAAGCTTCTCAATAGCAAGCAACTTTAGTATCGTAGAGTGGACACTGCCCGCTTTACGAAATTGTAATTTTAGATTGGGGATAAAATCTCTGGGTATCTAAATCCTAAAAGCCGTATTTGTACCGTTAGGTCAAACGCTGACGGTGCATTCACTGTCAAAGCCCGAAATCCATAACAATACTTAGTGGTAGAGGGAGTAAATTACTCCCTTTTTTCTTTGCAAAACGTCGAGTTTGTGGTAAACACTATACTGGATTTAAT
The DNA here is from genome assembly GCF_048836525.1 of Nostoc sp. CALU 546. Classification (NCBI taxonomy): domain Bacteria; kingdom Bacillati; phylum Cyanobacteriota; class Cyanophyceae; order Nostocales; family Nostocaceae; genus Nostoc; species Nostoc sp. CALU 546. The sequence continues at coordinate 7,089 of NZ_JAWJTF010000042.1, read as the reverse complement.
CATCCTGAAAAAAAGTGGTGTGAACAATGTGCGGAATTGTTGGATATATAGGCACTCAAGCGGCGACAGACATTTTACTGGCTGGGCTGGAAAAACTAGAGTACAGGGGCTACGATTCTGCTGGAATCGCCACTATTTGGGAAGGTGAGGTAAATTGTGTACGGGCAAAAGGCAAACTCCATAATCTGCGTTCTAAACTGGAACAAATAGAAACTCCTGCCCAAATTGGTATTGGTCATACACGCTGGGCAACTCATGGTAAACCAGAAGAGTACAACGCCCATCCCCATTTAGATACGGCAAAGCGAGTAGCGGTGGTGCAAAATGGCATTATCGAAAACTATCGTGAGTTACGCGAGGAACTCAAAGCAAAAGGACACGAATTTCGTTCTGAAACCGATACCGAAGTTATTCCCCATCTCATCGCCGAATTTTTAAAGAATCTTCCCCCCTCATCTCCCTCATCTGCCTCATCTCCCTTCCTAGAAGCAATTCGTCAAGCCGTTAACCACTTGCGCGGGGCGTTTGCACTTGCAGTTATTTCTGCTGACTTCCCCGATGAATTGATTGTTGTTCGTCAACAAGCACCTTTGGTAATTGGTTTTGGCCAAGGGGAATTCTTTTGTGCATCTGACACGCCAGCGATCGTTGCCTACACCCGTGCGGTGCTACCTTTGGAAAATGGCGAAATTGCCCGTCTCACACCTTTGGGCGTTGAGATTTACAATTTTGCTGGCGACAGGCTGAAAAAACAACCCCGGCTGCTCAACTTCAATCCTGCAATGGTTGAAAAGCAGGGCTTCAAACACTTCATGCTCAAAGAAATTCATGAGCAACCAGGGGTAGTAAGAGCTAGTTTAGAAGCATACTTTAATCCAGGCGAATCTATCGAATCCCCAATTAATCTTGGTTTACCGGCGGATTTATATACCGATTTAGAACAAATTCAGATCCTCGCCTGTGGTACTAGTTGGCACGCAGCATTAATCGGAAAATATTTAATCGAACAATTAGCAGGAATTTCAACTCAGGTACATTACGCTTCTGAATATCGCTATGCACCATCACCTTTGACGGCGAACACGCTGATTATTGGTGTTACCCAATCAGGTGAAACCGCTGATACCCTAGCAGCTTTGGCAATGGAAAAAGAACGTCGCCAGGGGAAAGAACCCAAATATCAAGCGCGACTACTAGGCATTACTAATCGTCCCGAAAGCAGTCTTGGTGATATGGTACCGCATGTCATTAGTACCCTAGCGGGAATTGAAATTGGGGTAGCGGCGACAAAAACTTTTACTGCTCAACTGATGGCGTTTTATGCTTTAGCATTGGATTTAGCAGCTCGTCGTCAGACAGTTTCCAAAGACACATTAGAGAAAATTATTAACGGGTTGCGGCAGCTTCCTAAAGAAATTGAAGCAACTTTGGAAAGTCAAGAACGTTTAACCGAACAGCTAGCCCACGAATTCGCCGAAACCAAAGATTTTATCTTTGTGGGAAGAGGAATCAACTTCCCCATTGCTTTAGAAGGGGCGTTGAAATTAAAAGAAATTAGTTATATTCACGCTGAAGGGTATCCAGCTGGAGAGATGAAACATGGCCCGATCGCACTTTTAGATGCGAAAGTACCAGTAGTTGCGATCGCAATCCCTGGTAGTGTGTACGAAAAAGTTATTTCTAATGCCCAAGAAGCCAAAGCTAGAGATTCTCGATTAATTGGCGTGACTCCTGTCAACGATGGCGAAGCTGCGGAAATCTTTAACGATCTTCTTCCCGTCTCTCATGTGGAAGAGTTACTTTCTCCAATTCTGACAGTAGTTCCTTTGCAATTATTGGCTTATCATATTGCCGCCCGTCGCGGTTTGGATGTCGATCAGCCAAGAAATTTGGCCAAGTCGGTAACAGTAGAATAGTCTATTTATAGAGGTAGTAGCTGTTGTACAACAATAATAAAGTCGTATAACACATAAAATAATTATACAACTTATCCTGTAGGTGAATATGTAAGCATCTACAGGAATTTTTATGAGAGCAATACAACAGTAATCTAATACCGATAATATTACATCTTCTCACGATACCGATTTGCGCTAGCGTTTCCAAGGGAGAAGGCTTAAGCTTCTCTTCTCAACGAGAGGCTGCGCCAGCAAGACGCTACGCGAACGCTTATCGGAATCGTTTTCTCAGCCACCAAACCATAAAACCAACAATGATTCCAAGTAATAGACTGGCACTTAAAGGATAGTTGCAAAAGAAGCGAACTTGACTAAAAATATCTTTACAATCTTTTGCTGTCTCTCTTACCAGGGATACAGTTGCTATACCAGCACCAGCAACAGCTACAAGCTCTTGGAAATTGCGCTCTCGTTCTGCCTTCTCGACTTCTACGCGACTGCGAGTAGCGTTAATTGTATCTTCTAAAAGTTGCAAGCCAAGCTGCATATTCTCGATATCTTTGGTAATTTGTGGTAAATATTTTTTGTTGGCTATATCGCTAAACTTTTCTAAAAAATCTAACTGATTATTTTGACCTGCTTTTTCTTTAATCAAACCCAAGCGAAGTTGATAATTAGATAAATTAATTTCAATAATTTGTTTTTGAAAAGAAAGGTTTAGTAAGTCGATTGTGTATTGCTGGAGAATATTATCAACGTTATTTAAAACTTGACGAGAAGTGGTAAAACTTTGCTTTGACTGCCAATGGTTAATTTGGTTAGTAATTTTTCTATTTTCTTCAATTTTTTTATAATGATTGAGCAAAGATTCTTTGACTAAACGACTTTGCCAATAAGCCCACGCAATCTTACTTCGATAACAAAACAAACCCATCCAATCTTTATAAAATTCCGCAGCTTGTTCTGCACTCTCTCGATGAGGATAAATAGCGATAACCACATGATGTTGATTACTCTTTAGAAGAGTGGTTACTTTTTCTTGGCTCTGATTTATATATTGTGAGTGCCCTATTTCAAAAACTTTTCCATCTAAAAAAGTACCTTTTTCTGGTTGCCAAGAAGTATCTTTAAATAAAGCATAATAGCAATCTTTGGCAATCTCTTCAGGATTTCGAGACGAGTTTTCTGGTAGCCAACCAGACAGCAACCAGGTTTGTCCAATTATTGCCAGTTCTTTATTTAGTTTTTGTTCGATTTCAGTTTTTAAGATTGTAAAAGACTTAGCTGGTTGAGTTTCAGTTTGATTATTAATAGAGCAATCTATTTGTAAGCCATAAGTATCATTTAATCTAACAGGATAATAGTATCCTTCTAAAGTTTTATCTTGAGAAATAAAGTCAATTCGACGAGCAGGTTCTATAAGCTCTAAATATTCATTTTCACCTTCATGCTCTTGGAATTGAGTATTAGGTGGTATAGGTGGTAACTGAGCTAAAAAAGCCGCTTGATTTTTTTTGGTTTCTGCATCAGTTGTGTTTAAAGAAGTTTTTAAAGCATATAAAAACAAATCGAGTGTCGGATAGATTAAATCGCTCATCACAAGGGCAAAACTAATTTGATTGATTGGATTGAGATAAAAATTGTTTCAATTTTTCTAAAAATGTGGCTTGTTTAACTGTTTCTTCGGGTTTAGAAGAACTACCAACTATGACTACAACATTATTAAGTTGGCTTTCGTAGCCTGTAGCTTCATTTTTTGGTTTAAAGCCTCTAGTTATTGCAGCCTTTTCAAGAGTATTGAGTCTACTAATTTCTGCTTCACTAGGAAGTAAATCATCAGGAATTTCTTCTAGATTATCTAATTGAGATTTATAAAGTTGATAAGAATTATTTAAGTCAGGATTAAGGGTAATTATTTCTAATAAACGTCCTTTAATATAGTCTTCCCAAGCTTTGGGTTGAGTGTCTAATTGCTTGGCAACTTCTTTTAAATTTTGTTTCTCTTGTTCTCCAAGGGCGGTTTTTAAGTCTTGAAACGCCAAGAGAAAAGCGATAATAGTATTATCGGCCTTTGTATTCATAGGTTTTTATACCAAACTCACTACGACTAGTATAAACGTAATTTCAGTGAGATAATTACAGCATATATTTCATGTTCAGTTTTGATTTTCTATCTCTAAAAAGAATAATTTACTAACTAAAATGTTTTTTATTATACCTTTGCTTGTGTAAATCAATTTAGTTTATTGCACTGTATTCTAGTGATTTTTCATACAACCTAAACGAATGCTGTAGACAGATTTTGCCTACAGTTCAACCAAAAAGTTATCAGAGTCAGTCAGGTAATAAAAATGGCATCGGAATGGGCTGCTCAAGTTATTGGAATTAATTATTACCCAGAGTACACCACTCTAAAGCCGCTAACAGCAGCAGCAGAGGATGCAGAGAAAATTGCCGAACAACTAGAAATATACGGTTATAGACCTTTTCGCGCTCAGTGTTTACCTAGAACTTTAAACCAGAAGGGAGAAAGTAAAATTGATCGCCAAGGGGCGGTAAAGGTGCAAGAATTAGAAGAAGCGATCGCTAATCTTTTCAATCCTCCTCATCCAAACCCCACGCCAGAAACAGCCTTATTCTTTTTTTCTGGACATGGGTGGTGCAAAACTGTAGCGGGGAAGGAAGAAGTGTTTATAGCTACTAGTGATGCTCTACCGAAAGATGAAATCTATGGTATACCTTTAAGTTGGTTGGGTGAGCAGCTGCAAAGAAGTCAGGCTAAACGAGTCGTTGTTTGGCTAGATTGCTGCTATAGCGGTGAATTGCTAAAGTTTATTCCCACAGATAAAGACTACTGTTTTATTACTGCAACCCGTTCCTACGAAACTGGTGTGGAAATTCCTCACAAGCAGGGGTTGTTGACGAAGGCGTTACTTGCAGGATTGAACCCGGAAAATGACGCAGATGGGATCATTAATAGCCACAAATTGGGAGATTTCATTCTCAAGCAAATGCAGAGTGCAGTCCAGCGTCCGTTAATTGCCAATTCGCCACGAGCAATTTTGCTGACAACTAAGTTTTCGCAAAAAAGCTTTCAGGATAAGTGTCCTTATCGTTCTCTGTCGTATTTTACCGAGACAAAGGAAGATGCTGAGGTTTTTTATGGGCGGAGTGCGCTAATTCAGGAGTTGATTCAACAGGTAAAAGATAAGCATCGCCTAATTGCTGTATTAGGTGCTTCCGGTGGTGGGAAATCATCTTTGTTACGGGCGGGGTTACTCTACCAGTTGAAGCTAGGACAAGAGATTCCCGGAAGCGATCGCTGGACTTATATTACACCGTTTACGCCTAAAGAATCTCCTGTTGACAGTTTACAAGAGGCTTTTGCACTTTCTTTGCCTGGGGTGTGCTTTCAAAGTCTTAGATCCCCCCAACCCCCCTTAAAAAAGGGGGGCGAAGAGTCTCTTAAAGTCTCCCTTCAAAAGCAGGGCGAAGAATCTCTTAAAGTCCCCCTTTTGAAGGGGGATTTAGGGGGATCTAAAAAGTTAGGCGGGACAACGGAAAATATTGCATATATCCTCGGCGAGGAGTTAAAAGCATTAAACACACCAGTCATCTTGATTATCGACCAGTTTGAAGAATGCTTTACTATGTGCGATGACAGTCAGCGCAAAGAATTTTTTGACTGTTTGCAGGAATTAATTGACTGTACAGATAACCTCTATATCTTCATTGGGATGCGATCGGATTTTCGCGGGAGATGGCGAGAATATCCCGAATTCGCCAGCAGAATTAATAAACCTTATGTCAACGTCGAACACTTAAACCGTGAGGAAATTGAAGAAGCGATTACTAAACCGGCTGATTGGGTAGGATTAGGCATAGAAGGCACGTTAAAACAGCAACTAATTAATGATGTTGAAGATTACCCCGAAAGTTTGCCCTTGCTGCAATATACACTAACAGAATTGTGGCGTGAGTCGAGAAAGAAAGACGATCAGGATCTTAAACTGGAAACTTACAGCACTTTCGGCAGCTATGAGGTACATCCTCAAACCTCATAGCTATGCAGGAGAGGGGGAAGAAGAAAAACTGTATTACATAATAGCGGGAAGCGCTGTATAAGAAATTAGGCGGGGTGGAAGGAACGCTACAAAAACGCGCTGATGCAGTTTACGAAAGTCTTTCAGCAATAGAACAAACTGTGGCGCGGCGGATTTTTCTAGAATTGACTCAAATGGGAGAAACCACAGATGTCAGGCGGCGCGTGCGTTTAGGCGAGTTGGTTAATTCCCATCATTCCTTGGAACTTTTGCAACAGGTGAGTGAGAAGTTAGCCGATAAAGATGCACGATTAATTACCAAGAGGGATGAGCCGGATTCCCAGGATGTAATTTTAGATGTTGTCCACGAAGCCTTAATCCGTCACTGGCAGATGTTGCGGGAGTGGAAAGAGGAATATAAGTTGGGAATAGGCATTGAGCGGCAGATTGAAGGGGAAGCCCAAGAATGGGAGAAGAAGGAGAAAAATGAGGAATTTCTCAGACAATATGGCAGGTTAGCAGTAGCAGAAGAATATTTAACTAAATTTGGCGATTGGCAAATGCTGAATGGGTTAGCGGAGGAATACATTCAGAAGAGTAAAGAATTAAAAAATCGCCTTGAGCTAAAAGCGGAAGAAAGCCAACAAGAAAAGTTAGCAGCAGCAAAGCGGCAAAATCGAGTTATTACTTTATTTAGTATGGGGTTAGCTGGAGTTGCGATCTTTGCTGGTTATCAATGGTGGAACGCCCAAAACAAAGCCAAGGAAGCAGCACAACAAAGTGCCGTTGCTCTGGCTCAAAGTTCTGAAGCTTCTTTACTATCCGACAGGCAACTTGAGGCTGCGGTTGCAGCTATACAGTCAGGTAGACAAATTTCAGGTAGACCAATTAAAAATGTCAATTTAGAACAAACGGCTAACCAGCAAGCTGTAGTGGCACTCAAGCGTGCAATTTACAATTGGCCAGAACAAAACCGCTTGGAAGGGCATAGCGAAGGGGTCAGTAGCGTCGCATTTAGCCCCGATGGCAAGACCATCGCTTCTGCAAGTGATGACAAGACCGTCAAACTCTGGGATGCAGCTACAGGTAAGGAAATCACCACCTTCAAGGGGCATAGCAATGCGGTCAGGGGCGTCGCATTTAGCCCC